>NZ_JBHVJX010000009.1:0-257120 GCF_042798755.1 Streptomyces sp. NPDC057743 | reverse complement strand
CGGTTACATTTCGAACCCGGAAGCTAAGCCTTTCAGCGCCGATGGTACTGCAGGGGGGACCCTGTGGGAGAGTAGGACGCCGCCGAACTTTTTTTAGGCTCCGGTCTCTGGACTTTGTGTTCAGGGGCCGGAGCTTTTTTGTTTGTGATGTCAGGTGTTGGCCGTAACTTTACGTTCAACTGACCTGGACATGCTCCGCGGCATGGGGACAGTGGGAACGCTCAGGTCGGCCGGTGTCCGCGCTGGTGACGAGGTGGTGGTGCCGGCCTTCGGCAGTGCCGAAGTCGCCCAGGCCGTGGTGGAGTTGGGGGCGGTGCCGGTGTTCGCCGATGTGGACGGCGACAGTTACTGCCTGGATCCGGCCGCGGTGGCGGATGCGGTGACCCGTCGGACCGCCGCGGTGGTGGCGGTGCACCGGTTCGGGCGGCCCGCTGACGTGGCGTGGATCCGTGAAGTGGGCCAGCGGCATGGGCTGTTGGTGCTGGTCGAGGACGAGCCGGGGGCGCGGCCGGAGGAGGCCGAGCTGCGGCGGGAGCACGCCGGGTATCTGGACGGGCGGTTGAGCGGCGTGCGGACGCCGGCACCGGCTTCCGGGCACACCTACGAGAAGTATGTGGTGCGGGTGCCGGGGAACGGGCGGCCGGACCGGGACGCGTTCGCACGGGCCCTGCGGGCCAAGGGAGTTGCCTGCCGGGCGCCGGTGCAGGCGCCCGTCTACCGGGTGCCGGGGCTGCGGCAGGACGTCTTTCTGCCGGAGACCGAGCGGGCCGTTGACGAGACGTTGGCGCTGCCGTTGGACGCGGGGATGACGCGGCGGTCGGTGCAGCGGATGGCGGGAGCCTGCAATGCGTTGGGCGGATTGCTGCAACCGGCGCTCTAGGCCCGTTCTCTGGGCGGTTGTTGAGGCGGGTGCGGGGCTGGTTCGGAATTCCCCCGAGAGTGGGGTAGTATTTATCTCGTTGCCGGCCCCAATAGCTCAGTCGGCAGAGCGTCTCCATGGTAAGGAGAAGGTCAACGGTTCGATTCCGTTTTGGGGCTCTGATAAGGGAAAGTCCTCCACCGGTTGGTGGGGGACTTTTTCGTTGTGTGGACAGGTATGGGTAAAGGGGTTGCCCCCGCCGGGAGTTCGGCGGGGGCTGGATGAATACGGTTTAGGCGGCGGGGAGTTCGGGGACGCGCAGGGCGAGGATGGCCATGTCGTCGGAGGCCGGTTCGGCGGCGAAGCGTTCCACGGCGCGCAGCACGCGGGCGGCGACCGCGCCGGCCGTGAGGCCCGTACACGTCGTCAGGACGTCGGTGAGGCCGTCGTCGCCGAGCATGCGGGTGCCCTCGCGGCGTTCGGTGACGCCATCGGTGACACACAGCAGGACGTCGCCCGGGTCGAGGGTGACGGTCTGTTCGTAGAGTTCGAGGTCGTCCATGACGCCGAGCAACGGCTGTGGTTCGGCGGCCGGTTCGACCGTGCCGTCCTGGCGGAGGCGGAGCGGGAGAGGGTGGCCGGCGCAGACGACCTTGAGGAGGGCGCTGCCGTCCTCCTGGGGCCAGAGCTCGCCGTAAAGGAGCGTCAGGAAGCGGCTGCGGGCGCCCTCGTCGAGGATGGCGGCGTTGAGCCGCTCCAGGACGGCGGGGCCGCCGAAGCCCTCTCGGGCGAGCAGGCGGAGGGCGTGCCGGGCCAGGCCCGTGACGGCGGCGGCCTCCGGGCCGGTGCCGCAGACGTCCCCGATGGCGAAGCCGTAGGCGCCGTTGCGGATCGGGAAGAGGTCGTAGAAGTCGCCGCCGACCTCGTTGCCCTCGCCGGCGGCGCGGTAGATGACCTCGGTCTCGACGCCCGGGATGTCGGGGAGTTCCGGGGGCAACAGGCTGCGCTGGAGGGACTGGCTGATGGCGGTGCGCTCGCTGTAGAGGCGGGCGTTGTCCAGTGCGAGGGCGGCCCGGCGGGAGAGGTCCTCGGCGAGTTCGAGAATCTCCTGGCGGAAGTGTTCCTCGGTGGGCTTGCCGAGGGTGAGCATGCCGATGACGCGGTTGCGGGCGACGAGGGGGAGGACGACGGTCTCGCCGCCGACGGCGGAGGCGGTGGCGAGGGTGGCGCCGGGCCCCTTGGAGGGGCGGGCGGACTCCTCCAGGCCGAGGCTGCGCAACGAGGTGCGCAGGGCCGCGTCGTGGGCGGCGTCGGCGGGGGCGGTCCAGACGCGGGCGCCGGGGGTGGGGTCGGGCTCCGGTGGATCGACCTTCTTCAGCAGGGTCTTGAGGCCGTCGATGCGGTCCTCGTCCTCGTGGAGGACGTAGGAGAGTTCGGGTTCCGATGCCTGGTCGGCGACGGTGTAGACGGCGCACCAGGTGGCGAGGGTGGGGACCGTCATCTGGGCCATGAGGGCCAGGGTTTGGTCGCGGTCGAGGGTGCCGGCCAGGAGGTCGGACGCCTCGACGAGGAAGGAGAGGGAGCCGCGGCGGAGCTTCTCCAGCTCGGTGAGGCGGGCCCGTTCGACGGCGAGGGCGATGCGGTCGGCGGCGAACTGGAGGCGCAGCGCCTCCTCGTTGGTATACCGGGCGGCGCTCTCCGCGGCGACGCCGAGGGAGCCGGTGAGCCGGCCCTCGACCTTGAGCGGGACGGTGACGACCGAGCGCATGCCGGTGCCGGCGAGGAGGGGGACGGCGCCGGGGACGGCGGTGAGGTCCTCGTGGACGGCGGGCATGCGGGCGGAGCCGTAGCGGCCGGAGCCGGCCTCGACGGGGACCCGGGCGAAGCGTTGGCGGGCGGAGGGCAGGCCGGTGGAGGCGCGGACCTCCAACTCGGTCTCGTCGTCGGTGGCCAGCAGGAGGTAGGCGGCGTCGCCGTCGAGCATGTCGCGGGCGCGCTCGACGGTGCGTTGGAGCAGGCCGTCGAGGTCGTCGGGGGCGGGGGAGCCGATGAAGACCTCGAACGGGTCGGCGGGGCGACCCTCGGTGGGGGCGTTGCCGTCGGTGGTCGGGGGCCGGCCGGGGCTCTGGAGGATGGCGCGTTCGTGGTCGCGGACCAGGAGGCAGACGGTGGACGCCTCGCCGTCGACGTCGCGGACCCGGAGGTGGGAGGCGTAGACGGGAACGACCCGGCCGTCGGCTCCCCTTATGCCGTAGGAGCCCTCCCAACGGGAGAGCAGGAGCGCCTCGGCGATGCCGGTGCCGGTGCCGGGGGTGTGTGGCCAGGCGGCGAAGTCGGTGAGGGGCTTGCCGATGACCTGCTCGGGCTCGTAGCCGAAGAGGTCGGCGGCGTCCTCGTTCCAGAACGTGACGCAGCCGCCGCGGTCGATCTGCACCACCGCGACCCGCACCCGGGCGTCGGTGACGGGCAGGGCGTCAACGGGGAGGGCGGGGCCGGCCGAGCGGGTGCCGGCCGGGCGTTCGGGGAGGTCGAGGTGGAACCAGACGTGTTTTTGGGCGGTGGTGTACTCCACGCCCCAACGGGCGGCCAGTGCGCCGCACAGCAGCAGGCCCCGGCCGCCCTCGCGGTCGGGGTGGACCATGGCCGGGCCGGTGCTCTGGAGGGGGATCTCGCGCTCGGGGTAGCGGTCGGCGACGGAGATCCGGACGCCGTTGTCGGTGCGCAGGCAGAGCACGTCGGCGGCGGTGCCGGCGTGCACCACGGCATTGGTGACCAGTTCGCTGGTGAGGACGACGGCGTCGTCGACGATGTCGGCGTAGCCCCAGCCCTGGAGGGTGTCGCGGACGAAGGCACGGGCAGTGGCGACCGAGCGCCCGACCGGCTCGAAAGTGGCGGCGGCCCGCGCGGTGATCACTGGTCTCCTCATGCGTGTGTCGGTGATCTGCTCCCCCATGGTCGCGGTGCCCCTCCGAATACCTGTCGTGCTCGCACCCGCCCGTGCCCGATGACCGGGGCGGGTGGACAGCCGTATGCCAGGTTACTTACCTTCGCCGGGCCCGGGGATGCCGGTCACGTGTCTTTCGCCCCAATCGTGCGTCGGGACGGTATGCGATGCTGCCGAACTGTTATGGCCTGGTTGGGCCATGGTGAAACACTGGGCAAGCATGAAGAGAGAGCCCGGTGAGAACGGTCGACCCTGCGGGAGGGACACGGTGGAGTCTGGCGTAGCGGCGCGGGGCACTGGCACGCGCGCGAAAGGCGGACGATCCCGGAGTAATGGGACGACCGAGGTTGATACGGCCGCGCTGAACCGGCTGCTCGCCGCGCTCGTCGCGATGCGGGACGGGAACTTCCGCAAGCGGCTGACGGTTTCCGGCGAGGGCGTGATGTCGGAGATCGCGGCGGTCTTCAACGAGGTCGCCGACCGCAATCTCCATCTCACCGGTGAGCTGGCGCGGGTGCGCCGGGTGGTCGGGCGTGAGGGCAAGCTCACAGAGCGGCTGGAGGCGGGCGCGGCCGAGGGCTCCTGGGCGGCGGCCATCGAGGCGTCCAACGCGCTGGTCGACGACCTGGTGCGGCCGGTCTCCGAGGTGGGGCGGGTGCTGTCCGCGGTCTCCGAGGGCGACCTTGAGCAGCGGATGGATCTGCGCTCGCGGAGTTCGGACAGCTCTTCGGAGCATCCCCTGCGCGGTGAGTTCCTGAAGGTGGGGCGGACCGTCAACGGTCTGGTGGACCAACTCTCCGCCTTCACCGACGAGGTCACGCGGGTGGCCAGCGAGGTCGGCACCGAGGGCAAGCTGGGCGGCCAGGCGCGGGTGCGCGGAATGTCGGGTTCGTGGAAGGACCTGACGGATTCCGTCAATACGATGGCGTCCCGGCTGACCGCGCAGGTACGTGACATCGCTCTCGTTACCACCGCCGTCGCCAAGGGCGATCTGTCGCGGAAGGTGACCGTCCACGTCGCCGGCGAGATGTTGGAGTTGAAGAACACCGTCAACACGATGGTGGACCAGCTCTCCTCGTTCGCGTCCGAGGTGACGCGGGTTGCCCGTGAGGTGGGCACCGAGGGCGAACTGGGCGGCCAGGCCCAGGTTCCCGGTGTCGCCGGGGTGTGGAAGGACCTGACCGATTCCGTCAATCTCATGGCGGGCAATCTGACCGCGCAGGTGCGCGGTATCGCCCAGGTCACCACCGCGGTCGCCAATGGCGACCTGTCGCAGAAGGTCACGGTCAGCGCCCGCGGCGAGGTGGCGCAGCTGGCCGAGACCATCAACACCATGACGGAGACGCTGCGTACCTTCGCCGACGAGGTGACGCGGGTCGCGAACGAGGTCGGGGCCGAGGGTCTGCTCGGTGGTCAGGCGCAGGTGCCGGGCGCCGCCGGCACCTGGAAGGACCTCACCGATTCGGTCAACAACGCCTTCCGGAACTTGACCGGTCAGGTGCGGGACATCGCGCAGGTGACCACCGCGGTGGCCAACGGTGATCTGTCGCAGAAGGTCACCGTCGATGTCGCGGGCGAGATGCTGGAGTTGAAGAACACCGTCAACACGATGGTGGATCAGCTCTCCGCGTTCGGTTCCGAAGTGACCCGGGTGGCGCGGGAGATCGGCGTCGAGGGTGAACTGGGCGGCCAGGCCGCGGTGCCGGGCGCGGCCGGTACGTGGAAGGACCTCACCGACTCCGTCAATACCGCTTTCCGGAACCTGACCGGGCAGGTGCGCAACATCGCGCAGGTGACCACCGCGGTGGCCAATGGCGACCTGTCGCAGAAGGTCACGGTCGACGTCTCCGGCGAGATGCTCAAGCTGAAGAACACCGTGAACACCATGGTGGATCAGCTGTCGTCGTTCGCGGACCAGGTCACCCGCATGGCCAGGGACGTGGGCACCGAGGGCCGGCTGGGCGGTCAGGCGCGGGTGGACGGCGTCAGCGGCACCTGGAAGGAGTTGACCGACTCCGTCAACTTCATGGCCGGGAACCTGACTTCACAGGTGCGGCAGATCGCCCAGGTGACGACGGCGGTGGCGCGCGGCGACCTCTCGCAGAAGATCGACGTCGATGCGCGCGGCGAGATCCTGGAGCTCAAGAACACCATCAACACGATGGTCGACCAGCTCTCCGCCTTCGCCGAGCAGGTGACCCGGGTCGCCCGCGAGGTGGGTACCGAGGGCCGGTTGGGCGGTCAGGCGCAGGTGCCGGGCGTCGCCGGCGTCTGGCGCGATCTGACCGACTCGGTGAACGGCATGGCCGGCAACCTCACCGCCCAGGTGCGCAACATCGCGCAGGTCGCCACGGCGGTGGCGCGCGGTGACCTCTCGCAGAAGATCGACGTGGACGCCCGCGGCGAGATCCTGGAGCTGAAGAACACCCTCAACACCATGGTGGACCAGCTCTCTTCGTTCGCGGAGGAGGTCACCCGGGTCGCCCGCGAGGTCGGTACCGAGGGCATCCTCGGCGGCCAGGCCGAGGTCCAGGGTGTCAGCGGCACCTGGAAGGACCTCACCCAGTCCGTCAACTTCATGGCGAACAACCTGACTTCGCAGGTGCGCAACATCGGCGAGGTGACCACCGCGGTGGCCCGCGGTGACCTGTCGAAGAAGATCACCGTCGACGCCAAGGGCGAGATCCTCGAACTCGTCACGACCGTGAACACCATGGTCGACCAGCTCTCGCTGTTCGCGGAGCAGGTGACGCGGGTGGCCCGTGAGGTCGGTACGGAGGGTCAACTCGGCGGTCAGGCACGGGTTCCGGGCGTGACCGGCATCTGGAAGGACCTCAGCGACAACGTCAACCTGATGGCCAACAACCTGACCATCCAGGTGCGGAACATCTCCCAGGTCTCGGCGGCGGTCGCCAACGGCGATCTGACGAAGAAGGTCACGGTCGAGGCGCGCGGCGAGGTCGCGCAGCTCGCCGACACCGTCAACACCATGGTGACCACGCTGTCGTCGTTCGCCGACGAGGTGACCCGGGTGGCCCGTGAGGTGGGCACCGACGGCATCCTGGGCGGCCAGGCCCGCGTCCCCGGCGTCGCCGGCACGTGGAAGGACCTCACCGAGTCGGTGAACTCCATGGCCAACAACCTGACGGGCCAGGTCCGCAACATCGCCATGGTCACCACCGCCATCGCCAAGGGCGATCTGACCAAGAAGATCGACATCGATGCGCGGGGCGAGATCCTGGCGCTGAAGACCACCATCAACACGATGGTCGACCAGCTGTCCTCGTTCGCCGAGCAGGTCACCAGGGTGGCCCGCGAGGTGGGCACGGAGGGGCAGTTGGGCGGTCAGGCGCAGGTACGCGGCGTTGCCGGCACCTGGAAGGACCTGACGGAGTCGGTGAACGAGATGGCCGGGAACCTCACCCGGCAGGTGCGCGCCATCGCCGCGGTCGCCGCGGCGGTGACCCTCGGCGACCACAACGTCCGCATCGACGTGGACGCGGCCGGCGAGATCCTGGAGCTCCAGGACAACATCAACACCATGATCTCCACGCTCCGGGAGACCACGCTCGCCAACGAGGAACAGGACTGGCTGAAGGGCAACTTGGCCCGGATCTCCGGTCTGATGCAGGGCCGCCGCGACCTCAAGGACGTCGCCACCCTCATCATGAGCGAGCTGTCGCCCGCGGTCTCCGCGCAGCACGGCGCGTTCTTCCTCGCCGCGCGCCCCGACGCCCAGGAGATCGGCTCCAACGGCGACGGCGGGTACGAGCTGCGGCTGACGGGCTCGTACGGCTATGCCATGGGCGAGATGCCGACGACGTTCAAGCCGGGGGAGACGCTGATCGGGACGGCGGCCGAGGAGGGCCGCACGATCCTGGTGGAGAACGTGCCCTCCGGGTACCTCAAGATCGCGTCCGGGCTGGGCGAGGCGCCGCCGGCCAACATCATCGTGCTGCCGGTCCTCTTCGAGGACAAGGTGCTCGGGGTGATCGAGCTGGCGTCCTTCCAGCCGTTCACGCAGATCCAGAAGGACTTCCTCAGTCAGATCGCCGAGATGATCGCGACCAGCGTCAACACCATCTCGGTGAACACCAAGACCGAGGTGTTGCTGGCGCAGTCACAGGAGTTGACCGAGCAACTGCGCGAGCGCTCCGCGGAGTTGGAGAGCCGGCAGAAGGCCCTGGAGCTGTCCAACTCCGAACTGGAGGAGAAGGCCGAGCAACTGCGGCAGCAGAACCGCGACATCGAGGTGAAGAACACCGAGATCGAGGAGGCACGGCAGGTCCTGGAGGAGCGCGCCGAGCAGCTCGCGGTCTCCATGCGCTACAAGTCGGAGTTCCTGGCGAACATGTCGCACGAGCTGCGGACGCCGCTGAACTCCCTGCTGATTCTCGCCAAGTTGCTGGCCGACAACGCGGAGGGGAACCTCTCGCCGAAGCAGGTGGAGTTCTCCGAGACCATCCACGGCGCCGGTTCGGACCTGCTCCAACTGATCAACGACATCCTGGACCTGTCGAAGGTCGAGGCGGGCAAGATGGACGTCTCGCCGACCCGGATCGCGCTGGTGCAGCTCGTCGACTACGTCGAGGCGACGTTCCGTCCGCTGACGGCCGAGAAGGGCCTGGACTTCTCCGTCCGGGTCTCCCCGGAGCTGCCCGCCACGCTGCACACCGACGAGCAGCGGCTCCTCCAGGTGCTGCGCAACCTGCTGTCCAACGCGGTGAAGTTCACCGACAGCGGCGCCGTCGAGCTGGTGATCCGGCCGGCCGGGGCGGACGTTCCGCTGGCCATCCGCGAGCAGTTGCTGGAGCACGGTTCGCTGCGCGACCCGGACGCCGCGATGATCGCCTTCTCGGTGACCGACACCGGCATCGGCATCGCGCCGAGCAAGATGCGGGTCATCTTCGAGGCGTTCAAGCAGGCGGACGGCACCACCAGCCGCAAGTACGGGGGCACCGGCCTGGGCCTGTCCATCAGCCGGGAGATCGCCCGCCTGTTGGGCGGTGAGATCCACGTCCAGAGCGAGCCCAATCGCGGCTCGACGTTCACCCTGTACCTGCCGCACAGCCCGGGCGGGCTGCCGCCGCAGGGCTACCCCCAACTCGTGGCCGGCGGGCTGGCGATGGACGCCGAGGCGCGGGAGACCGAGAACGGCCTCCAGGAAGGCGAGGAGCCGCCGCACGAGTCGGGGGCCGGCAGCCTCAACCGGCGCCGCCGCAGGGCGGTTTCCGGCGGTGCGCGACGGCCGGCGCTGCCCGGCCAGCCCGCCGCCGGTGCGCCGCAGCCGCCCGCGGCCGCGGCCGGGCCGGTCGCCCAACAGTCGGAGGAGTCCTGGCTCGGCAACGGGCAGGATCTGGTCGACCCGGGCTTCGAGGGCGGCTTCCACGGCGAGAAGGTGCTGATCGTCGACGACGACATCCGCAACGTCTTCGCGCTCACCAGCGTCCTGGAGCAGCACGGGCTGTCGGTGCTGTACGCGGAGAACGGCCGTGAGGGCATTGAGGTGTTGGAGCAGCACGACGACATCGTGCTGGTCCTGATGGACATCATGATGCCGGAGATGGACGGTTACGCGACCACCGCGGCGATCCGACGGATGCCGCAGTTTGCCGGACTGCCCATCATCGCGCTGACCGCGAAGGCGATGAAGGGCGACCGGGAGAAGAGCATCGACTCCGGGGCGTCGGACTACGTGACCAAGCCGGTGGACACCGATCATCTCCTGTCGGTCATGGAGCACTGGATGCGCCAGAGGTGACGGGGCGTCCCTCGGGCGTCCACTATGGATGCCGAAAGAGGATCATCGCGTGCTGACTGAGTGTGGCCGTGGGCGTGTGGGGGCGCGGGATTCGGGGAACCTTCTCGTCTCTCGCTGCGTTTCCGCTACGTGCACAGTGACATCGCGGTGACAGGGTGTGGCGACAGGCGGGGTGCAGCTACCATGACCGGCACAAGGACGGGCGGCGTGACGGAGTCGTCCCCTGGGGCGGCGTCCGGTTCCATGCCGGGGCGAGGAGGACGGGCCATGGTGCAGAAGGCCAAGATCCTCCTGGTCGATGACCGGCCGGAGAATCTGCTGGCGCTGGAGGCGATCCTCTCCGCGCTCGATCAGACACTGGTGCGGGCATCGTCTGGGGAGGAAGCGCTCAAAGCACTGCTCACCGACGACTTCGCGGTGATTCTGCTCGACGTGCAGATGCCGGGGATGGACGGCTTCGAGACCGCCGCGCACATCAAGCGGCGGGAGCGCACCCGCGACATCCCGATCATCTTCCTCACGGCGATCAACCACGGCCCGCACCACACCTTCCGCGGCTACGCGGCCGGCGCGGTCGACTACATCTCCAAGCCGTTCGACCCGTGGGTGCTGCGCGCGAAGGTGTCGGTCTTCGTCGACCTCTACATGAAGAACTGCCAACTGCGTGAGCAGGCCGCGTTGCTGAGGCTCCAGTTGGAGGGCGGTCGGCAGGGTGTCGGCGAGACCAAGGAGTCGGCCGGGCTGCTTGCCGAGCTCTCCGCGCGGCTGGCTGCCGTCGAGGAGCAGGCCGAGGCGCTGTCCAAACAGCTCGACGAGTCCGCGGACGCCGCGGCGGTGGCCACCGCCGCGCATCTGGAGCGCAAACTCACCGGCCTGCGAAGGGCCTTGGACGCCCTGGAGCCCGGTGCCGGGGCGCCCACCGGCTGACGGAGCCCGCGCGGGCTTCTGACGGCCCCTCATGAGCCCGGCGTGCGACACGAATGGGTGAAGCGCCGTGCGCTCGTGCCCTGTGCGCCGGCGCCTGTAATCTCGTCGGCATGGCTTCACGTACGTCCGGCAAGGGAACGCAGCGCACGGCGGGCCCCTCGAAGCCGCGCGTCGGACAGTCCGGGGGCGGCGCGAAGAAGGCCGCCGCCAAGAAGACGCCCGCGAAGAAGGCGACCGCGAAGCGACCGCCGGCCAAGAAGGCCGCGGCGGCGAAGAAGGCCCCGGCCAAGAAGGCGCCGGCGCGGAAGGCGCCCGCCAAGAAGGCCGCGCCGCGGCCGGCGCCGTCGCCGACCGGTGGCGTCTACCGCCTCGCGCGTGCCTGTTGGCTCGGCGCCGCGCACACCATCGGCGCGGTCTTCCGCGGCTTCGGCCGCGGCGCCAAGAACCTCGATCCCGCGCACCGCAAGGACGGGCTGGCGCTGTTGCTGCTCGGCCTGGCGCTGGTCGTCGCGGCGGGTACCTGGTCCAACCTCTCCGGCCCGGTCGGCAATCTCGTCGAGTTGTTGGTCACCGGCGCGTTCGGGCGGCTGGACCTGGTCGTGCCGATACTGCTCGGCGGGATCGCGGTGCGGCTCATCCGGCACCCGGAGCAGCCGGAGGCCAACGGCCGGATCCTCATCGGGCTCACGGCGCTGGTGGCCGGGGTGCTCGGGCAGGTGGCGATGGCCTGCGGGTCCCCGGGGCGGGGCGACGGGCTCGCCGCCGTACAGGACGCCGGCGGCTATGTCGGCTGGGCGGTGTCCAAGCCGTTGATCTTCACCGTCGGGCAGACCCTGGCGGTGGCGCTGCTGGTGCTGCTGACCGTCTTCGGGCTGCTGGTGGTCACCGCGACGCCGGTGAACGCCATCCCGCAGCGGCTGCGGGCGCTGGGTGTCCGCCTGGGCCTGCTGGAGCCCGAGGAGGACGAGCACGAAGACGAGGTGGTGGCGGAGTACGCCGAGGAGTGGCGCGAGCGGCCGGCCCGCCGGCCGCGGCGCACCGCGCCCGAGGACGACGACCCGGACGCGCTGGAGGAGGCCGCGCTGGCCAAGCGGCGCCGACCGCGGGCCCAGGACCGGCCGGCCGACCGGCCGATGGACGCGGTGGACGTCGCCGCCGCGGCCGCCGCCGCGTTGGACGGCGCGGTGCTGCACGGTGTCCAGCCCTCGCCGCTGGTCGCCGAGCTCAGCGGGGGCATCTCCGGGGAGCGCCGGGAGCGCGACGCGGACACCGGGGCGGAGGGCGGCTCGGTGCCGCCGGCGCGCGGCGCGGAACCGGCCGCCGACGCGGCGCCCGCCAAGGCCAAGGAGAAAAAGCCGGCGCTGGACCTCACCAAGTCGCCGGTGCCGGACCTGACCAAGGCCGCGCCGGAGTCGTCCGGTGACCTGCCGTCACGCGCCGAGCAGCTCCAGCTCTCCGGCGACATCACCTACGCGCTGCCGTCGCTGGACCTGCTCACCCGCGGCGGCCCGGGCAAGTCCCGCAGCGCCGCCAACGACGCCATAGTGGACGCGCTGACCAACGTCTTCACCGAGTTCAAGGTCGCCGCATCCGTCACCGGCTTCACCCGCGGCCCGACGGTCACCCGGTACGAGGTCGAGCTCGGCCCCGCGGTGAAGGTCGAGAAGATCACGGCGCTGGCCAAGAACATCGCCTATGCGGTGGCCTCCCCGGACGTGCGGATCATCTCGCCGATCCCCGGAAAGTCCGCGGTCGGCATCGAGATCCCGAACACCGACCGGGAGATGGTCAACGTCGGTGACGTGCTGCGCCTCGCGGACGCCGCCGAGGACGACCACCCGATGCTGGTGGCGCTCGGCAAGGACGTCGAGGGCGGCTATGTGATGGCGAACATGGCGAAGATGCCGCACATCCTCGTCGCCGGTGCGACCGGTTCGGGTAAGTCGTCCTGCATCAACTGCCTGATCACGTCGATCATGGTGCGGGCCACCCCCGAGGAGGTCCGCATGGTGCTCGTCGACCCGAAGCGGGTGGAGCTGACCGCGTACGAGGGCATCCCGCACCTGATCACGCCGATCATCACCAACCCCAAGCGGGCCGCCGAGGCGCTCCAGTGGGTGGTGCGGGAGATGGACCTGCGCTACGACGACCTCGCGGCGTTCGGCTACCGCCACATCGACGACTTCAACGAGGCCGTCCGCACGGGCAAGCTGAAGACCCCCGAGGGCAGCGAGCGGGAACTGACGGCGTACCCGTATCTGCTGGTGATCGTGGACGAGTTGGCGGACCTGATGATGGTCGCGCCGCGGGACGTCGAGGACTCCATCGTCCGCATCACGCAGCTGGCCCGCGCGGCCGGTATCCACCTGGTGCTGGCGACCCAGCGGCCGTCGGTCGATGTCGTCACCGGCCTCATCAAGGCCAACGTGCCGTCCCGGTTGGCGTTCGCGACCTCCTCGTTGGCCGACAGCCGGGTCATCCTCGACCAGCCCGGCGCCGAGAAGTTGATCGGCAAGGGCGACGGCCTCTTCATGCCGATGGGTGCGAACAAGCCGATCCGGATGCAGGGCGCGTTCGTCACCGAGGGGGAGGTGGCCGCCGTCGTCCAGCACTGCAAGGACCAGATGGCGCCCGTCTTCCGGAACGACGTCACCGTCGGCACGGCCAAGAAGAAGGAGATCGACGAGGACATCGGCGACGACCTCGACCTGCTGTGCCAGGCGGCCGAGCTGGTGGTCTCGACCCAGTTCGGCTCGACGTCGATGCTCCAGCGGAAGCTGCGGGTCGGGTTCGCCAAGGCGGGGCGGTTGATGGACCTGATGGAGTCGCGGAACATCGTCGGGCCGAGCGAGGGCTCCAAGGCGCGCGATGTGTTGGTGAAGCCGGACGAGTTGGACGGAGTGCTGGCGGTCATCCGCGGGGAGGCTACGCAGTAGCACGCACGTGCGGGGGGTCTTCCTCCGCGCGCGGAGGCAACCGTTTCCCTTGCCCGCACGTCAAGTTGAGGGAGGCGGGGATGGCCGGTCCCGGGGCGGCGCCGCGGGGCGTTCCGATGGCGTACAAACCCCGCTCTCCCGCTTGCCCGACCCTTTCGCACCACCCCTAGACTGAACTTCCAGCAGGTGGCTACACGCTCGAAAGGCGCCCCCGTGTCCATCGGCAACTCCCCCAACTCCCCCGAAGAGGACCGGCCTTCAGCCGGTCCGGACCGGCCGTCGGTCGGTCGAGCCCTCCAGCAGGCCCGCATCGGCGCGGGACTGACCGTCGAAGAGGTCAGTACGGCGACGCGGGTGCGGATCCCGATCGTGCATGCGATCGAGCAGGACGACTTCTCGCGCTGCGGCGGTGACGTCTATGCGCGCGGACACATCAGAGTGCTCGCCCGTGCCGTCTTCCTCGACCCCCAACCCCTGATCGCCCGCTACGACGCCGACCACGGTGGCCGACCCACCCCGACCGTCGCCGCCCCGCTCTTCGAGGCCGAGCGGATCCGGCCGGAGCCGCGCCGCCCCAACTGGACCGCCGCGATGGTCGCGGCGATCGTGGCCGTCGTCGGCTTCGCCGGCTTCACGTTCTTCAGCAGCGGCGGCAAGCGCGAGGCCGCCCCGGTCGCCACCGACACCGCCAAGGCCGACAAGCCCGGGCCGGCCGCCAGCACCATCCGGCCCCGGGCGCCCCAGCCCAAGCCGGCGCCCTCCGACGGCGCCATCGCCGGCCTGCCCAAGGACAAGGTCACGATCAAGGTGACCGCGAAGGACGGGCAGAGCTGGGTCTCCGCCAAGGACGCCAACGGCAAACTCCTGCAGGACGGGCTGCTCAAGCAGGGGGAGTCGAAGACGTTCACCGACAAGAAGCGGATCGATCTCGTCGTCGGCAACGCCGGTGCCGTACAGCTGTACGTCAACGGCAAGGAGGTCAAGAAGGTCGGCAACGAGGGCTCCGTGGAGCGGCTGAGCTACACGCCGGGAGACCCGCAGGCGGGCTGAGAAGCACCGGCCGACAGGTCTCCACCGCCCGCCCCGAAGTGGCTTGGGACGGGTGGTGGAGACCTGCGCGCCATGGGGGTGTCCGGGACGAAGTAGGCTGAGCTCTATGCCCGAACGCCGTACCGTCGCCCTTGTCACCCTTGGCTGCGCCCGTAACGAGGTGGACTCGGAGGAGCTCGCAGGCCGCCTGGCAGCGGACGGCTGGCAGCTCGTCGAGGACGCCACCGACGCGGATGTGGCCGTCGTCAACACCTGTGGCTTCGTCGAGGCCGCCAAGAAGGACTCCGTCGACGCCCTGCTGGAAGCCAACGATCTGAAGGATCACGGCCGCACCCAGGCCGTGGTTGCCGTCGGCTGCATGGCCGAGCGCTACGGCAAGGAGCTCGCCGAGGCGCTGCCCGAGGCGGACGGGGTGCTCGGCTTCGACGACTACTCCGACATCTCCGACCGGCTCCAGACCATCCTCAACGGCGGCATCCACGCCTCGCACACCCCGCGCGACCGCCGCAAGCTGCTGCCGATCAGCCCGGCCGAGCGGCAGGACGCCGCCGGGGTCGCGCTGCCCGGCCACGCGCAGGAGCCGGCGGCCCCGCCCCAGGACCTCCCCGAGGGCGTCGCGCCGGCCTCCGGGCCGCGGGCGCCGCTGCGCCGCCGACTGGGCAACGATCCGGTCGCCTCGGTGAAGCTGGCCTCGGGGTGCGACCGCCGCTGTTCCTTCTGCGCCATTCCGTCGTTCCGCGGTTCGTTCATCTCCCGCCGGCCCTCCGACGTGCTGTCCGAGACGCGCTGGCTGGCCGAGCAGGGCGTCAAGGAGATCATGCTGGTCTCCGAGAACAACACCTCGTACGGCAAGGACCTGGGCGACATCAGATTGCTGGAGACGCTGCTGCCGGAGCTGGCCGCGGTCGACGGCATCGAGCGGATCCGGGTCAGCTACCTCCAGCCCGCCGAGATGCGGCCGGGCCTGATCGACGTGCTGACCGGCACCGACAAGGTCGCGCCCTACTTCGACCTGTCCTTCCAGCACTCGGCGCCGGGCGTGCTGCGCGCGATGCGGCGGTTCGGCGACACCGACCGCTTCCTGGAGCTGCTGGAGACGATTCGCACCAAGGCGCCGCAGGCCGGCGCGCGCTCCAACTTCATCGTCGGCTTCCCCGGCGAGTCCGAGAGCGACCGGGCGGAGCTGGAGCGGTTCCTGAGCGAGGCGCGGCTGGACGCCATCGGCGTCTTCGGCTACTCCGACGAGGACGGCACCGAGGCCGCCGGCTACGAGGACAAGCTGGACCCGGAGGTGGTCGCCGAGCGGCTGGCGCGGGTCTCCCGACTGGCCGAGGAGCTGACCGCGCAGCGCGCTGCGGAGCGGGTCGGGGAGACGGTCCGGGTGCTGGTGGACCGGGTCGACGACGAGGACGACGGGATCGTCGGGCGGGCTGCGCACCAGGCGCCGGAGACCGACGGGGTCACGCTGCTCACGACCGCCCACGACCTGCGGCCCGGTCGTATGGTCGAAGCGAAGGTGGTCGCGAGCGAGGGCGTGGACCTCGTTGCGGAGGTGCTGTCGGTGGACGGTACGGGCTGTACCGAGGAGGCGGGCAGATGAGCGGAGCCTCGGCTTCCGCCGCCGGGAGGCCGCGCACCGCGCCAGCCGTCCGGCAGGCCGGGCTGTGGAACATCGCCAACGTCCTGACGATGCTGCGGCTGCTGCTGGTCCCGGCGTTCGTGCTGCTGATGATGCACGACGGGGGGGCGAGCCCGGCCTGGCGGTCGTTCGCCTGGGCCGCCTTCGCCATCGCCATGATCACCGATGTCTTCGACGGGCATCTGGCGCGCACGTACAACCTGGTCACCGACTTCGGCAAGATCGCCGACCCGATCGCGGACAAGGCGATCATGGGGGCCGCGCTGATCTGTCTGTCGGTGCTGGGGGATCTGCCCTGGTGGGTCACGGGCGTGATCCTCTTCCGGGAACTCGGCATCACGTTGATGCGGTTCTGGGTGATCAAGCACGGGGTGATTCCGGCCAGTCGGGGCGGCAAGATCAAGACATTGGCGCAGGGCATCGCGGTCGGGATGTACGTCCTGGTGCTGAGCGGGCCGCTGGCCACCTTCCGCTGGTGGGTGATGGCCGTGGCGGTGGTGCTGACGGTGGCGACCGGGCTCGACTACGTCCGGCAGGCCGTGGTGCTGCACCGGGCCGGGCTGGCCCGGGAGCGGGCCGCGCGGGACGCCGGGGGCGACGGCCGGTGAACGCGCCGGGTTCTGCGGCGGCCGGGGCGCTGGCGGCGCTCGCGGGGCGGCGGCAGAGCCTGGCGGTGGCCGAGTCGCTCACCGGCGGGCTGGTCGCGGGCGAGTTGACCGGCGTCCCCGGTGCCTCGCGGGTGGTGCGCGGCGCGATCACCGCGTACGCGACCGACGTCAAGCGGGAACTGCTGGGTGTGGACGGCGCGCTGCTGGCGGACCGCGGGGCGGTCGACGGTGAGGTCGCGCGGCAGATGGCCAGCGGGGTGCGGCGGGTGCTCGGCGCCGACTGGGGCATCGCCACCACGGGCGTCGCCGGACCCGAGCCGCAGGACGGACAGCCGGTGGGCACCGTCTATGTGGCCGTCCAGGGACCGGACGGCGAGGAACAGGTACGACGGCTGGCACTGACGGGGGATCGCGACCGGATCCGTCGGGACAGTGTCCAGGCCGTGCTCGCGCTGCTGCTGAGCGAACTCACGGAAAATGTGCGGGCACAGGATACGGAACAACACGGGGGGAATGGATGTTTGCAGCCCTGAGTGAACACGTACTCGCTCCCGGCACGGCCGCGGCCCGAGGCGGTACGGTGGGGCGAGAAGGATCCGCATCCGAGGTCCGAGGAGGGAGCCAGCGATGATTCTGCTTCGTCGCCTGCTGGGTGACGTGCTGCGCCGACAGCGTCAGCGCCAAGGCCGCACCCTGCGCGAGGTCTCGTCCTCCGCCCGGGTGTCGCTCGGCTACTTGTCCGAGGTCGAGAGGGGCCAGAAGGAGGCGTCCTCAGAGCTGCTCTCGGCGATCTGCGATGCGCTGGATGTGCGCATGTCCGAGCTGATGCGAGAGGTCAGCGATGAGCTGGCACTCGCGGAGCTGGCCGCCTCCGCGGCCGCGACGGACACGGTGCCCGCACCGGTGCGGCCGAAGCTCAATTCGGTGTCCGTCGCGTCCCTGACCGGTGTGCCGGAGGAGCGCGTGACCATCAAGTCCCCGGCCGACGTCGTGGATGTCGTCGCGGCCTGACACCGCAGTCCCCTTGCATGGCCTTCAAGCCCCGGCGGGTAGCAGCCCGTCGGGGCTTCGCTGTGTTCGCGCGGCGTCCGGGACTGCGCACCGCTGGACCGGCTGGGCTGCTCGGAGCGGAGTTCCGGCCCGTACCATGGGGCTAAATCGGAATATTCGCCCGAATATCCTGGAATGCGCCTGAAAGGGAGTATCTGGATGTCTGTGGTCACAAGCACGCTGTCCGATGAAGCCCGTTCCGTCGTCGGCAACGCCCTCCAGGGCGCGCTGGTCGACCTGGTGGATCTCTCACTGGTCGCCAAGCAGGTGCACTGGAACGTCGTCGGTCCACGCTTCCGTTCCGTCCACCTTCAGCTCGACGAGGTAGTCGCCGTCGCGCGGCAGCACGCCGACACGGTGGCCGAGCGGGCCTCGGCGATCGGGGTCACGCCGGACGGCCGGTCCGCGACGGTCGCCAAGACCAGCGGCATCAGCGAGGCCCCGGACGGCTGGGTCAAGGACGGGGACGTGGTGCGGACCATGGTGGACGCGCTCGGTGCGGTCATCGCGCGGATGCGGGAGCGGATCGTCGCCACCGACAAGCCGGACCCGGTCACCCAGGACATCCTCATCGGCCTGACCGCCGACCTGGAGAAGCACCACTGGATGTTCCAGGCCGAGGCCCACTGAGCGCGACCCGCGGCCCGTGGCCCGTGGCCTGTGGCCCGTTGGTCAACGCCCGCTTGAGCGCGGCCCGTTGGCCGTGGGCCGCGGGTGGTCGTGGAACGGGCTCGTCGCTCGGAGCCCTGCGGGGCGCATCTTGCGCGCTGGGCGTGCGCCGGTGCGCCCCTGCCGCCGGGCGGCGGGCCCGGTCTAGCGTCGGCCCGAGGAGGCAGGCATGGCAAGGCGGGCGAGGTCCGTGCCGGTGCGATGGATATCCGCGGCGCTCGTCGGGGGGCTGTGGTGGTGGGCGGTGTGCCGGCTGGCGCTGTGGCCGGGGTCGGCGGGGCCGGTGGAGGGGGCGGTCGCGGCGGGTGGTTGGGGGCTCAGCCTGCTGCCGGTGCACTGCGTCCCGTGGACCGGGCGGCGCGAGGCGGGGGATCGTACGGGGCGGGGTGACCCGGTGGCGGCCGTCGAGGCGTGGATCTCGGGGGTGTGGCGGGTCTGTCGGGGGAGCAGGGCGGGGCGGCTGGCCGAGGTGTGGTGGCGGCGTGCGGGCGGGGGTGACGGGGGGCGGGGGTGAGGTCGTTCGGTGGGGTTGGGGTGGCTGGTGGGGCGTCAACTTGTGGGTGGGGGTGGGGTGGTGGGGGGCAGCGGTTGGCAGGTGGGGCACCAGTAGGTGACGCGTTCGTCGGCAGTGGGGCCCTGGTCGGCGGTGCGGATCGGGGTGCCGCAGCGTAGGCAGGGGCGGCCGGCGCGGCCGTAGACCCACAGGCGTCGGTCGGGGCGCGCGCTGGGGGTGGTGACCCGGGCGTGGCGGTGCTTGTTGGCTTCCAGGAGCTTCTTGGCGAGGGCCGGGGCGCGTTCGGGGGTGGTGAGCCGGTCGATCGGGAGCCAGGGGGAGGCGCCGAGCAGGAAGCACAGTTCGGACTTGTAGACATTGCCGAGGCCGGCGAGGTTCCGCTGGTCGAGCAGGGCCTCGCCGAGCGGGCGGTCGGGGACGGCGAGCAGGCGGCGCAGTGCCTCGGCCGGGTCCCAATCCGGGCCGAGCAGGTCGGGGCCGAGGTGGCCGACGACCCGGAACTCGTCGGCGGTGCGCAGGAGTTCCAGGACGGGGAGGCGGTAGCCGACGGCGGTGTGCTCGGCGGTGCCGAGGACCGCCCGGATCTGGTGGGCGGGGCCGCCGCGCCAGCGTTCGGTGGGGGCGTAGATCTTCCAGGCGCCGTCCATCCGTAGAGGGGAGTGGAGGGTGAGGTCGCCCTCGAAGCGGGTGAGCAGGTGTTTGCCGCGGGGCACCACGGCCAGTACCTCGCGGCCGGTGAGGTCCACCGTTGCCAGGCGCGGGACGCGCAGGTCGCAGCGGGTCAGCGGGCTGCCGGCCAGCGCCTGGTGGAGACGGTGCGCCAGCCGGAAGACGGTGTCGCCTTCGGGCATGGGGCCATCATGCACCGGTGGGCGGCCGGCCGGTGGGCGAGGGCCCGGCGCCGGCCGCCGGCCGGATCAGCCGCGCAGCCGCAGCCCCCGGGGCGTCGGGTGGAAGCCCGCGGCCTCCAGGACGGGGGCGTAGGGGGAGGTGAGGGCGGCGGTGCCGTTGATGCGCTCGGTGGTGAGGGTGCCGACGGCGCCGGCCCGGGCCGCGTCGATGAGGGCCTCGACGGCGGACCGCAGGCGGGGGTCGGCTGCGGCCTCGGCCGGGTCGGGGCTCAGCGGCCACAGCAGCAGGGTCTTGCCGCCGCGCTCCAGATAGAGCGCCAACTCGCCGTCGACCAGGACCACCAGGGAGCCGGCCTTGCGGCCCGGCTTGTGGGTGGCCCCCTCGGGCGGCTCGGGCCAGGGCAGGGCGGCGCCGTACGCATTGGCCGGGTCGGCGGCGGCGAGGACCAGGGCGCGCGGGCCGCCGCGGCGGGGCTGCCCAGGGGGGCCGTCCGGGAACGGGGCGTCGGTGCCGCGCTCCCGTTGGGCGCTGATCGCCCGCAGTCGGTCCACCGCGCCGTCCATCGCGAACTGGGCCGCGCCCAGGCCCTCGACGACATAGCCGCGGCGGGCCTGGCCGGACTCCTCGAAGGCGGACAGGACGCGATACGCGGCGGAGAAGCCGCCGGCGACGCCCTCGGCGGCGACCGCGCCGCGGGTGACGATGCCGTGCCGGTCCAGGAGCGTACGGGCCAGGGCGTGGGCGCGGTGGGTGGGGTCCGGCTCGGGGGCGGGGAGCAGGGACCAGCGGCCGCCGACCGTCGGCGGGCCGGAGCGGGAGGCGGTGGGGCGGGCGGCCGCGGTCAACGACCCGTATCTGCCGCGGGGCACGGCGCGGCGGGCGCGGTGGGCGGTGGAGCCGGCGGTGCGGCCGGAGCCCAGCAGGGCGCGCAGCGGGGCGAGGGTGTCGTTGGTGAGCCGGCCGGACCAGGCCAGCTCCCAGACGGCGTCGGCGAGTTGTGGATCGGTGGCGTCCGGGTGGGTGGTGGCGTGGACCTGGTCGGCGATCTGGCGGAAGAACAGGCCGTAACCGGGAGCGAGGGCGGCGAGCACCGACTCGTGCAGCGCGGTCAGCTCCAGGGGGAGCGGGGGCGGGAGCAACAGGGGCGCGGTGTCGGCGAGATGGAGCGAGAGCCAGCCGTCCTTGCCGGGCAGGGCGCCGGCGCCGGCCCACAACACCTCGCCGGTGGCGGTGAGTTCGTCCAACAGGGCCGGGGTGTAGCCGCCGACCCGGGACGGCAGGATCAGCTTCTCCAGGGCGGAGGCCGGCACCGGCGCGCCCTGGAGCTGCTCGACGGCGCGGACCAGGCCGTCGAGGCCACGCAGCCCGGACGAGGCGGGGGGCGGCGCGGGCGCCCCGGGGGCGGGGGCCGGGCGGGGGGCGCCGACGTGCTGCCACTGGGGGAGGAAGGCGGCCAGCGCGGCGGGCGGCACCGGCTCCAACTCCTCGCGCAGCGCGGCCAGCGAGCGGCGGCGCAGCCGGCGCAGCACCTGGGCGTCGCACCATTCCTGGCCGATGCCCTCCGGGTGGAACTCCCCTTGGACCAGGCGGCCGGCGGCGGCCAGGCGCTGGAGGGCGCCGTCGGTGACGGCGGTGCCGAGGCCGAAGCGGGCGGCGGCCTGCTCGGAGGTGAACGGGCCGTGGGTGCGGGCGTATCGGGACAGCAGATCGCCCAACGGGTCCTTGACCGGCTCGGTGAACGACTCGGGGACGCCGACCGGGAGCGCGGTGCCCAGGGCGTCCCGGAGCCGGCCGGCGTCCTCGACGGCCGCCCAGTGCTCGGCGCCGGCGATCCGCACCCGGATGGCGCGCCGGGCCGCCGCCAGCTCGGCGGGCCAGGCCGGATCGGCGCCGCGCTCGGCCAACTCGGCGTCGGTCAGCGGCCCCAGCAGCCGCAGCAGGTCGGCGACGCCCTCGGCGTCCTTGGCGCGGCGGTCCTCGGTGCGCCACTGGAGCTCGCGCTCCAGCTCCGCCAGCACCTCCGCGTCCAGCAGCTCGCGCAGCTCGGCCTGGCCCAACAGCTCGGCCAACAGCCGGGAATCCAGGGAGAGCGCGGCGGCGCGGCGCTCGGCCAGCGGGGAGTCGCCCTCGTAGAGGAACTGGGCGACGTACCCGAAGAGCAGTGAACGGGCGAACGGGGACGGCTCGGGCGTCGTGACCTCCACCAGGCGGACCCGGCGGGCCTCGATGTCGGCCATCAGCTCCGTCAGGCCCGGGACGTCGAAGACGTCCTGGAGGCACTCGCGGACCGCCTCCAACACGATCGGGAACGAGCCGAACTCGCTCGCCACCTGGAGGAGTTGGGCGGCGCGCTGGCGCTGCTGCCACAGCGGGGTGCGCTTGCCGGGGCTGCGGCGGGGCAGCAGCAGGGCGCGCGCCGCGCACTCCCGGAAGCGGGAGGCGAACAGGGCGGAGCCGCCGACCTGGTCCGTCACCAGCTGATCGACCTCGCCGTGGTCGAAGACCACGTCGGTGGCGCCCACCGGGGACTGCTCAGGGTCGTACTCGGCGCCCTTCGCCGCGCCGATCGCCGCACCGAAGCCGCCGTCGCCGTCGAGGAGGTCCAGGCCCATCAGGTCGGCGTCCGGCAGCCGCAGCACGATGCCGTCGTCGGCGTGCATCACCTGGGTGTCCAGGCCGTAGCGCTCGGTGAGCCGGGCGCCCAGGGCCAACGCCCAGGGGGCGTGCACCTGCGCGCCGAACGGGGAGTGGATGACGACCCGCCAGTCGCCCAGCTCGTCCCGGAAGCGCTCGACGACGATGGTGCGGTCGTCCGGGACGTGGCCGCAGGACTGGCGCTGCTCGGCGAGGTAGGACAGGACGTTGGAGACCGCCAGGTCGTCGAGGCCGGCGGCGGCCAACCGGGCGCGGGCGTCCTGAGGGGAGAGCGACCCGATCTCCCGGAGGAACGCGCCCAGCGCGCGGCCCAGTTCGAGCGGGCGGCCGAGCTGGTCGCCCTTCCAGAACGGCAGCCGGCCCGGCACCCCGGGGGCGGGGGTGACCAGGACCCGGTCGCGGGTGATGTCCTCGATGCGCCAGGAGGTCGTGCCCAGGGTGAAGACGTCGCCGACGCGGGACTCGTAGACCATCTCCTCGTCCAGCTCGCCCACCCGCCGCCCGCCACCGCCCCGAGTGGAGGCGCTTCGCGCCGCAGTATCCGATGGCCGCCCGCCACCCTTGGACGAGCTCTCGCCGGCCAGGAAGACGCCGAACAGGCCGCGGTCGGGGATCGTGCCGCCGGAGGTGACGGCCAGCCGCTGGGCTCCGGGGCGGCCGGTGACGGTCTGGGCGACGCGGTCCCAGACCAGGCGGGGGCGCAACTCGGCGAAGGCGTCGGACGGATAGCGGCCGGCGAGCATGTCCAGCACGGCGGTGAACGCGGACTCCGGGAGCGCGGCGAACGGGGCCGCCCGGCGGACCAGGGCCAGCAATGCCTCGACGTCCCAGGTGTCCATCGCGGTCATCGCGACGAGCTGTTGGGCCAGGACATCCAGCGGATTGGCGGGCACCCGCAGCGCCTCGATGCCGCCCGAGCGCATCCGCTCGGTGACCACCGCGGCCTGCACCAGATCCCCGCGGTACTTGGGGAAGACGATGCCCTTGGACACCGCGCCGACCTGGTGGCCGGCCCGGCCCACCCGTTGGAGGCCGGAGGCCACCGACGGCGGCGACTCCACCTGGACGACCAGATCGACCGCGCCCATGTCGATGCCCAACTCCAGGCTGGACGTGGCGACCACGGCCGGCAGCCGGCCGGCCTTGAGGTCCTCCTCCACCAGGGCGCGCTGCTCCTTGGAGACCGAGCCGTGGTGGGCGCGGGCCAGCAGCGGGGGCGCGCCCCTGGCGGCGCCGGCCTCGGCCATCAGCTCGGCGGGCGAGTGGTGCTCGGGCAGCGGCTCGCCGACCGCGCGCTCGTAGGCGATCTCGTTGAGGCGGTTGCACAACCGCTCGGCCAGGCGGCGGGAGTTGGCGAAGACGATGGTAGAGCGGTGG
This sequence comes from Streptomyces sp. NPDC057743, assembly GCF_042798755.1. Classification (NCBI taxonomy): domain Bacteria; kingdom Bacillati; phylum Actinomycetota; class Actinomycetes; order Kitasatosporales; family Streptomycetaceae; genus Streptomyces; species Streptomyces sp. NPDC057743. The sequence continues at coordinate 233,279 of NZ_JBHVJX010000009.1, read as the reverse complement.
GCCTGGACGAGATCGGCGATCCGCTCCTCGACCTGTGGCCAGATGGACGGCTTCTCTCCCGTCTCGCCCACCCGTCGCCCACCACCACCCTCCCCAGGACGCGCTGCGCGCGGCTCGCCCTCCTGGACGGGGGCGCTGCCGAGCTCTCCCATGTCCTCGACCGGGACGACCACGGAGAGGTCGAACCGCTTGCCGGACGGCGGCTGGACGATCTCCACCCGGCGCCGCGGCGAGAGATAGCGGGCCACCTCCTCCACCGGGCGGACCGTCGCGGACAGCCCGATCCGGCGTGCCGGGCGGTCGAGCAGCTCGTCCAGCCGCTCCAGGGAGAGCGCCAGGTGCGCCCCGCGCTTGGTGCCGGCGACCGCGTGCACCTCGTCCAGGATGACCGTCTCGACGCCGGCCAGCGCCTCCCGGGCCGAGGACGTCAGCATCAGGAACAGTGACTCGGGGGTGGTGATGAGGATGTCCGGCGGGCGGCTGGCCAGGGCGCGGCGCTCGGCGGCCGGGGTGTCCCCGGAGCGGATGCCGACCCGGATGTCGGGCTCCGGCATCCCCAGGCGGACGGACTCCTGCCGGATGCCGGTCAGGGGGCTGCGCAGATTCCGCTCGACGTCGACCGCGAGGGCCTTCAGCGGCGAGACGTACAGCACCCGGCAGCGCTTCTTCGGCTCGGCCGGGGGCGGGGTGCTGGCCAGCGCGTCCAGCGACGCCAGGAACGCGGCCAGCGTCTTGCCGGAGCCCGTCGGCGCCACCACCAGGACGTCGGACCCCGCGGCGATCGCCCGCCAGGCGCCCTCCTGCGCGGCGGTGGGCGCGCTGAACGCCCCGGCGAACCAACCGCGGGTCGCGGGCGAGAACGAATCGAGCGCTGCCTGGGTCATGTTCCCCATCGTGCACCGGACCACTGACAATCCGATCCGAAGCGGCCGCCGAGCCCGGCCCGCGGGCGTCCACGGTGCGGAACGTCCCGCCGTCCGGCCGCCCGACGGACGCACAATGTGGCCATGGTCATGATCAGCGCGGGCGGGGCGCAGACGGCGCCGCGGGCCGCCGGCGAGTGGGCGCGCCACTGGCGCTGCCCCGACCTGCCCGGCCTGGACCTGCTGCGGGCCCGCTACGTGCGCCACTCCTTCCCCCGCCACGCCCACGACGGCTACGTCATCTGCGCGGTCACCTCCGGGGTCGAGGCGGTCGGCCTGCGGGACGGTGTGGTGCCGGCCGGCCGCGGCGGCATCGTGATGATCAACCCCGAGGTGCCGCACACCGCGCGCGCCGGTGCCCCCGAGGGCTGGGCCTACGCCACGCTCTACCCGTCGACGGAGCTGGTGACCGGCATCGCCCGGGAGACCTCGGGGCTGCGGGGCACCGCCGGCTTCGTCCGCACCGTCGCCCACGAGCCCGGCGTCGGCCGACTGATCGCCGGCGTCCACCGGGCCGCCGAGGAGGGCAACGCGCTGGCCGCCGACAGCCTGCTGCGGATCGTCGTGGCCCGGTTGCTGCGCGGCCACGGGGGGCCGCTGCCGCCCCGGGCGCCGGGCACGGCGGGCGCCCGTACGGCGGCCCGGGCCCGCGCCGTCCTGGAGGAGCGGATGGTCGATCCGCCCACCTTGGAGGAGCTCGCCGGTGAGCTGGACACCGGCCCGTTCGCGCTGCTGCGGGCCTTCCGGGCCGCGTACGGCATGCCGCCGCACGCCTGGCTCACCGACGCGCGGGTGCGGCGCGCCCGCCGCCTGCTGGAGGCCGGCACCCCGCCCGCCGAGACGGCCGTGGCGGTGGGCTTCACCGACCAGCCGCATCTGAACCGGCACTTCACCCGGATCGTCGGGGTGCCACCGGGCGCGTACCGCCGAGAACGGAGCCGCGGGGAGGCGACCACACGGGAAGCGACGGCGCGGGGCGCAAGAACGTACAAGACCACGGGAGTGGCCGGCTCCTAGGGTCCGGCACGTGGCAGAACACCCAGAACCCGCAGGGCCGACCGGGATATCCGAGTCGTGCGCACCATCCGTCGAGCGGCCCGATCGCGCCGTCATCAGGGACGCGTTGGGCGTCGGCGTCGCGGTCGGGCTCTCCGGCTTCGCCTTCGGCGTCACCTCCGCCGGCGCCGGGCTCGGCATCTGGCAGAGCTGCGCCCTGAGCCTCCTGGTCTTCACCGGCGCCTCGCAGTTCGCCCTGGTGGGCGCGCTCGCCGCGGGCGGCAATCCGTTGACCGCCGCGGCCGGCGCCTTCTTCCTCGGCGTCCGCAACGCCTTCTACGGGCTGCGGCTCTCCGCCGTCCTCGGCTACCGGGGCGCGGCCCGGCCGCTGGCCGCCCACTGGGTCATCGATGAGACCGCCGCCGTCACCCTGGCCCAACCCGGCCGACGCAGCGCCCGGTTGGGCTTCACCGTCACCGGGGCGTCGCTGTACGTCCTGTGGAACCTCACCACCCTCGGCGGCGCGCTCGGGGCCCGGGCGCTCGGCGACACCACCGCCTGGGGCCTGGACGTGGCCGGGCCCGCGGTCTTCGTGGCGCTGCTGGTGCCGATGCTGCGGTCGGCCGTGGAGCGGTGCGTGGCTGGCCTCGCCGTCCTGCTGCTCCTGGTGACGCTGCCGGTGCTGCCGGCCGGCGTACCGGTGTTGCTGGCGGCGCTCGCCGCGCCCGCCGTCCTCGCCGTCCAGGGGTGGGCGCGGCGCACGCCCGCACCTGAAGGGGCGTCAATCGAGGTGTCGGCCCCACGGGAGCGGGCCGGCGCGGACCACGGCACCACCGGGGAGGGCCGGGCATGACCGTCTGGATCGCGATCGGTGTCACCGCCGTCGGCTGCTACCTGGTCAAGTTCCTCGGCCTCTCGGCGCCCGCAGGGGTCCTGGAACGCCCCCTGGTGAAGCGGTTGGCCGCGCTGCTCCCGGTGGCGCTGCTGGCCGCGCTCACCGCCCAACAGACCTTCAGCGACGGCCGGCACCTGATGCTGGACGCCAAGGCCGCCGGGGTCGCCGCCGCGGTCGTCGCCCTGCTGCTGCGCGCCCCGTTCCTGGTGATCGTGGCGGTCGCGGTGGCCGTCACCGCCGGGGTGCGGGCCCTGGGGGGATGACCGCGCGGGCGGCCGCCCGTGGGGCCGGCGGGCGACCGTCCGCCGGCGTCAGTCCAGCGGCCGCCCGTAGGCCCGGAGGGTGCGCAGCGCGTTGAGCGTGACCATAGGGCGGCTCTCCAACTCCGTGCCGGGCGCCCAGAGTCGCCAGGTAACGGGCCAACCGCCGTCCTCTCCCTGGAGCGTGGCCAGGTGGGCGAGGGCCCGGTCCATCTCCTGGTCGGTGAACCAGCCGCGGGCCAGTGAACGGGGCACCGCGGCGAAGTCGTAGGCGAAGTGGTGCTCACCCGGGGCGTAGCCCTGCGATACGGGGGCCTCGGCCGCCCGCGCCGGATTCAGCACCACCAGGCCCTGGTCTCGCACCAGTCGGCCCAGCCGCTGCGCCGCCGCGGCTGCCCGGGGCCGGTCCGGGGCGCCGTCCAGGAACGCCACCGCCGCGATGGCCTCGTAGGGATGGGTCTTCTCCAGGGACTCCACGGTCGCCCAGCAGTAGTCCGTGGCCCGGAACAGCCAGGCGTGCCATACCTGGTTGCGGTGCAGCCGGCCCACCACCGGGCCGGTCGCCAGCAGCGAGCTCGGTGGGTCGTCCACCACCGGGATCCAGGGCGCGGCCGGATAGCCGCGCAGCGAGGGGTGTACCGCCGGCAGCGCGCCGTCCGGGGTCGAGATCCGCGTCAGATAGCGGCAGATCCGCTCCACCCGGCGGCCGTCGCACCGCCCGATGCGGTCCAGGACCTCCAACGCGTGCGCGGTGTGCAGCGGCTGGCTGACGGGGCCGCGCAGATCGGGTTCCAGGGCGTGGCCGTAGCCGTCGTCGTCGTTGCGGTACGCGGTGAGCGCGGTCTCGACCGGGTCCGCGCCGCCGTCGAGGAAGTGGTACGCGAAGAGCCGCTGCTCCAGCACCCGGGCGGTCAGCCAGACGAAGCGCTCGGCACGCGCCAGAGGGGTCGCTGGGGGGCTTACGTTTTCGGCCATGGCCCGACCGTAGGGGCCAAACCCCGCGCCGGCACGGGCTCACCGCCCGCTGCCCTCCGAGGGCGGGATCTTGGAGGCATCCGGTTGACGCGTCCCTCCCCGGGGGCGCGGGGCGTCTCCAAGGGTGGGACGGGGATTGCGGGTTCGCGGCGCGCGTGCTGCAATTTCGCGCGTGATGGGTCAACTCCCGCTCCACCGGCGCCTGTTCCTGGACCTCGCGCGGCTCGCGTCCGCGGGGTGTCGCCCCGTGGCCCGCTGACCCTCACCACGCGCCTCGGGCGTCACTCGCCCAGGACGGCCGGGAGGCCGCGTCCGGCCGTCGCGCCACCCGGGCGGGACCAGCCGTCCCGGATACCGGAAGGCTTCCGCGTCGTCCTCCCCCGGGGCAGCGTCAATCGATCGCCCCAGTAGGGCGGTTCACCCGTGCCCGCCATACCGGCCCCGCCCGGCCGTGCGCCCCGCGTGCGCGCCGTCCCGCCTGCGCGCTCCCGCCCGAACCCCGGCGCGCTCCCGCCCCGTTCCCGCATCCTGGAGCCGACCCATGTCCCCTCGTAGCACGCGCGCCCGCGCCCGCACCCTCGCGCTCGCCGCCGCCCTGGCCGCCGTCCTCGGCACGGCGGGCCCCGCGCGGGCCGCCTCCGCGCCCGTCAACCCCCACCTCGCCGCCGGTGGGGCCGGGACCATGCACGGCGACTCCGCCTCCTCCGACACCACGCCCCGCGGCGGCCCGGGGACCGCCCGGACCGCCAGCCACCGCACCGCGCTCCAGGCCGCCTGCCCGACCGTGCTGGCGGGCTCGGACGGCCTCCCGGTGGCCGTCTGCACCGGGGTCCTCGACCGGGCGCCGCACGTCCACCTCCTCGACCCGGTCACGGGCGCCTCGCTGACCGAGCTGACGCTGGCCAAGTCCGGTGTCCTGGGCGGCATCTACAGCTATCTGGACGACCGCGACCGGCTCGTGGTCGTCGACGGCTCCGGTGACCTGCTGCGGATCGCCCACGCCCGGACCGCGGGCGGGAAGGGGGAGTTGCCGGTCGTCGAGCGGACGCCGCTGACCTCCGCCGTGCCGGCCGGGGACGGCGTGGTCGGGCTCGCCCCGGACTGGCGGGGGCGGGTGTGGTTCGCCACCGGGCACGGCCGCGTCGGCACGGTGGACACCGCGACGAAGGCGGTGCGGACGGCGGACCTCGGGGAAGGGGTGGCCAACTCGATCTCCACCGCGCCCGAAGGCACCGCGGTCGCCACCGACCACGCCCTGTACCTGCTGCGCGCCGGCGCCGACGGCGCGCCACGGGTAGTGTGGCGACGGGCGTACGACCGCGGACCGGCCCGCAAGCCCGGGCAGCTCAGCCACGGAACGGGGGCCACCCCGACGTTCTTCGGGCCGCGCACCGGCTCCGAATACCTGGCGATCACCGACAACGCCGCCCCTCAGGAGAGCCTGATCGTGGTCTCCACCGAGGACGACCGCACGGTGTGCCGGATACCGGTCCTCGACCCCAACGGGAGCGGCACCGAGAACTCGCCCATAGGGGCCGGCAACAGCGTCTACGTGGCCAGCACCTACGGCTATCCGTACCCGGCGGTGCCGGACGGCGCGGGCCCCGCCCAGCCCGCGAGCGCGCCGTTCGCCGGGGGCCTCACCCGGATCGACGTCAACCGGAACGGCCGCGGCTGCGGCGTCCGTTGGACCACCCCGATCCGCTCGGCCGCCGTGCCCAAGCTGTCCCTCGCCGACGGCACGCTCTACACCGTGGAGCGCACCGGGGTCCTCGACCCGGCGCGGACCGGCATCCTGGATCGCTACGACTTCCTCACCGTGGACGCCCACACGGGCCGGGTGACGGGCCGTCACCACCTGGGCACCGGCTTCCTCTTCGACACGCTCCAGATGGCCGGCAACGCGACCGCCGGCCGGGTGTGGTGGCAGGGCACCCTCACCGGGGTGGTGCGGATCGCGCCCGAATGAGCCGGAACGCGCCGGCGCCCGGCCGCCCCGAACGGGACGGCCGGGCGCCGGCAGTTCACACCGGGCGGCGGGTCACTCGTAGTCGTCGCCCTCGTAGTAGTTGTTGACGACGACCTCGGGCTCGTCGTCGCTGAACGCCTCGTTCAGCAGCGCACCGCCGACCAGGCCCGCGGCGCCGGCGCCGATCAGCGCGCCGGTGCCGAAGCGCCGGCCGCCGCCCTGCTGGTGGTCGGGCTGCTGCGGGTAGCCCTGCTGCGGGTAACCGCCCTGCGCCTGCTGCGGGTAACCGCCCTGCGCCTGCTGCGGGTAGCCGGCCTGCGCCTGCTGGGGGTAGCCGGCCTGGGCCGGGGTGTAGAACGGCGGGGTGGTGGTCTGCACCCGCTGCGCGCAGCCGCCACAGGTCTGGACCTGGCGCGGCACACCCCACTGCGGGGACCACATCACGGGCGTCATCCCGGGGCCGTGGCTGGGGTCGAAGAAGCAGGTCATGTCGGAACTTCCTGTCGGTTGCGGTGATGTGGTGGGGGCGAAACCCGATCCGGCCGGCTCCACCCCGGCGGCGGCCGCGGTGGCCAGCGACGTCGCCGCTGCCGCGGGGGCCACTGGTGGGGTGGAAGGGCCGGTGGGTGCTGTGGGGGCGGGCGGCGCGGACGGCGCCGGGGCGGCCGCGGGGGCCGGCTCCGGGCGCAGTACGTCGACGCCGTAGTCCTGCGCGATGCCGGCGAGCCCGGAGGCGTAACCCTGGCCGATCGCGCGGAACTTCCAGTCCGTGCCGTGGCGGTACAGCTCGCCGAAGACCATCGCGGTCTCGGTGGCGGCCTGGCCGGCGAGGTCGAAGCGGGCCAGCTCGGCGCCGCTGGTCTGGTCGACCACGCGGATGTAGGCGCTGGTCAACTGGCCGAAATTCTGCCGGCGCTGCTCGGGCTCGTAGATCGAGACCGGGAAGACGATCTTGCTGACCTCGGGCGGGACCATCGCGAGGTCCACCTCGATCTGTTCGTTGTCCTCGCCGGTGGGGCGGCTGCCGGAGTGCCGCACCGCGCCGTCGGGGCTGGTGAGGTTGTTGAAGAAGACGAAGTGCTGGTCGGAGAGGACCTTGCCGGACTCGCCGCACAGCAGTGCGCTGGCGTCCAGGTCGTGGCCGGCCCCGGTGGCGGCTCCCACCTGCCAGCCCAGCCCCACCCTGACGGCGGTCAGACCCGGGGCCTGTTTGCTGAGCGACACGTTGCCGCCCTTGGTCAGGGCCACGCCCATGAGCTTTCCTCCATAACGTTCCCGGCTTGCGGCGTCCGTCGGCTACAACGCCAAGGAAATCGGCAAGGTTCCCTGCCTTGCGCAATGCCTGAAGTATCCGGCTGAGCGGCCGTCAAAACGGCATCGGCACCGGGTACTGACGCCATCCTGTCGCCGTTCTGTCGCCGCGTGTCCGTCTCGTCACCGCCTTGTCACCGGGCGATGTCCCGTTTGGCCGCCGCCCAGTTCGTGTGCAGTCGGTCCAGGTAGGACTGGGCCTGGGCGCCGGGCGCGATGCCGCGGGCGAAGGCGAGCATGTTGCCGGCGCCCGCGTTGTAGCCCAGCGCCAGCAGCTCGTCGCGCGAGTGCGCGGCGGGCCAGTGCGCGGGCAGTTGGCGGTCCAGGTCGTGCAGGTACCAGGCGGCCGCCTCGACGGCGAGGTTGCGGTCGTCGGGCAGCTCCTCCCACTTCCGGGCGGCGAAGTCCCGGCCGCGCTTGACCTCGTCGAAGGCGGCCCGGTGCATGTTGGCCACCCCGAACGCGGCATCGGGCTTGTAGCGCTGCCAGGCCCGCTCCAGCGCCGGATCGTGCGGTTTGTACGCCTCGTTGTGGAGGATCGCCATCAGCAACTGGGGGTGGACGCCGGCCACCGCCGCGTACCTGCGCACCGCGGCGGCGCAGTCGACCGGTTCGTACGCCCCGTCGGGCCGCGCGGTCGTGGCGCCGTCATCGGGCGACGCGGACGGGGCGCCGTCCGGACGGGCGGACGGTGCGGCGTCCTGGGTGGCGGAGGGTCGCGGTGCGGCGTCCGGAGCGGGGGTGTGGCCCGTGTGCGCCACCGCCCAGAGGGCCAGGGCGGCGCCCGGTAGGGCCAACCACCGCCACCGCACCCGGGATCCAGCCATGCTCCGCTCCCTCCGGCGCGCGCCGCCCCGGTGCCGGACGGACGTCCTCCCGGCCCGTCGGCCGCTGCGTCGCTCAGCCTACGTTGACCCCGAAGTCCTGGGCGATGCCGCGGAGCCCGGAGGCGTAACCCTGGCCGATGGCGCGGAACTTCCACTCCGCGCCGTGGCGGTAGAGCTCGCCGAAGACCATGGCGGTCTCGGTGGAGGCGTCCTCGGTGAGGTCGTAACGGGCGATCTCCCGGCCGTCGGCCTGGTTGACCACCCGGATGAAGGCGTTGCGGACCTGGCCGAAGCTCTGGCCGCGCTGCTCCGCCTCGTAGATGGAGACCGGGAAGACGACCTTGGTGACCTGGGGCGGGACGCCGGTCAGATCGACCTGGATCTGCTCGTCGTCGCCGTGGCTGCCGCCGGTGAGGTTGTCGCCGGAGTGGACCACGGAACCGTCGGGACTGGTGAGGTTGTTGAAGAAGACGAAGTGCTGGTCGGAGACGACCTTTCCGGAGTCACCGCACAGCAGGGCCGAGGCGTCCAGGTCGTAGTCGGCGCCGGTGGTGGTGCGCACGGCCCAGCCCAGGCCGATCGTCACCGAACTGAGGCCCGGGGCCTCCTTGCTGAGCGAGACGTTGCCGCCCTTGGCCAGGGTCACACCCATGAAAAACCCTCCAGCAGTCCTGAAAATCCACTCTGTGCCGTCGCCCTGGAGAACGCGCGGAGCTCCGGCTTGGTTCCATGATTGCGCAATCTCTAAAATGTCCGTGGTGGTGCCTACGGTGGCGCGACGGTGCACCGACGACCCAGAGGGAGCGGCGGGATGTTCTTCGGTATCAGTACCCCCGACCTCCTCGTCATCGCGGTGCTCGCGGTGCTGCTCTTCGGGCCGGACAAGCTGCCGGAGTTCGTCCGGAGCGCCACCGCTCTGCTGCGCAAGGTGCGGGACTTCTCCGAGCAGGCGAAGGCGGACGTGCGCGCCGAACTCGGCCCGGATTTCAAGGACTTCGAGTTCGAGGACCTGCACCCGCGGACGTTCGTCCGCAAACAGCTGCTGGGCAACGACGACCTGGGGATCGACGAGCTCCGCGACGGCATCGGCGAGATCCGGGACGCCCTGGACCCGGGGCGGGAGACGCCGGCCCCCCGGGAGCGGCGGGCCCCGGTCGACCTCCACAAGCGGGCCACGACCGACGACCCCTCAGGAGGGCGCCCGCCGTTCGACGCCGACGCGACCTGACGGGGTGCCGGGCGCCGTTCGGGGTCTCAGCCGCCCAGGCGGCGCAGCGGTGCCGTTGCCGGGGGTGCGTTGCGGGCGGCGAGTTGGGTGACGAGGGTGCGCATCACGGCCACGGTTTGCGGGTCGTCGACGAAGTAGACGACGCGGCGGCCTTCGCGGCGGGAGCGGACCAGGCCGGCGAGTTTGAGTTTGGACAGGTGTTGGCTGATGGCGGGCAGGGCCCCGCCGACGCGTTCGGCCAGGCCGCTGACGTCGCTCTCCCCTTGGGCCAGTGCCCAGACGATGTGCAGCCTGGGGGGCGAGGCCAGCAGGCCGAACACCCCGGCCGCCTCGGCCAGCACCTCGGCGGACGGATCGGCCATCGCACCCGTCCCCTCGCCCGCGCCCTCGACGCTCTTCACCACTGCGGCACTCCCCGTTGCTGGCCCCGGATGGCCCAGTTTAGGCGGCGAGCCCCCGGCTCGTATGGCCGCCGGTACGGACGGGGCCCCGGATACGACCGGGGCATGCGGGGCCGCCGACTCCACCGGCGGCCCCGCGGGCGTCAGTTGACGCAGGGGATGCCGCCCTCCTTGACGGAGTCGCCGGCGAAGGCGTCGTCGGACGGGGCGGACGAGGGGGAGCTGCTCGACGCGGGCTCGTCCGCGGGCTTCGCCGGGGTCTTCGCCCCGGCGGCGGGCGGGGCCGTGAAGTCGGTGCCGAGGATGACCTGGACGCGTCCGGCGGGCACCGAGGCCGAGGAGACCGGTGTCGAAGTGTGCAGGCGGTCGGCGATCTGCTGGGCCGCCTCCTGGGCGCCGGACCCGTAGAGGACCGTGGTCCGCTGCCGGAGAGCGGCGTTGCCCGTGGTGCCCGCGGTGTAGCCGAGGCCGGTCAGCGCCTTGAGCTCCTCGGCCGCCGCCCCCTTCTTCGTCCCGCCCGACCCGTTGAGCACGTCCACGGTCGCCGGGGCGGCCTTCGTGGACGGCGACGGCGCGCCGCTGTCCGAGCCGCCCCCGGAACCGGACTTCTCGCCGATCATCGACTGCACGATGGACCGGATCTTCGCCTCGTCCACGAGGTTGACGGACTCCCGGTTACGGGTGGCGAAGCCGGCGATCGGCAAGGTGTGGAACACCACGTTCCCACCGGTCAGGTTGGTGGCCTGCTGCGCGAAGTCCAGGACGTCGAACTTGCTGTCGATGACCAGGTCCTTCTTCACCACGTCGAACAGCCCCTGGAGCTTGCCCAGGTCCGTGAAGACGCCCTGGCTCTTCAGCTTGTGGGTCACCGAGGAGATGAACGCCTGCTGGCGGTGGGTCCGGTCCAGGTCACCGCCCTCCAGGCCGTGACGCTGCCGGACGAAGGCGAGCGCCTGCTTGGGGTCGAGCTGCTGGTGGCCCGCCGGGAAGTCCGCTCCCGAATAGCGGTCCTTGACCGGGTGCTTGAGGCAGACCTCGATGGGCTGGAGCACCTTGGCGATGTCGTAGAAGCCCAGCAGGTTGACCTCGGCGAAGTGGTCGATCGGCACCTGGAGGAAGTTCTGCACCGTGGCCAGCGTCGCCTCGCGGCCGGCCTCCCGGCTCCGGCTCTCCAGGTCGGCACCCTTGACCCCTTGGGCGGAGAACTTGTTGCGGGCGGTCGTGTAGGCGTTGGCGTACGCCTCCTTGACCTTGAAGTGCCCCTGGGAACTGCCGTCCCCGTTGAACGTCTGCACATAGTCGTCGCGCGGGATGGAGAACGCGGTGACCTTCCCGCCGTCCGCCGGAATGTGCATCAGGATCAGGGTGTTGGTGTTGTAGTACCCGATGTCGCTGGAACCGGCGTGCAGTTGGTCCTTGACGAACTCCCGCGGCAGGTCGTTGCCGTTCATGTCCTTGCGCGAATCGAGGCCGATCAGCAGCAGGTTGACGGAGTTGTCCAGGTGCTTGGGCGCGTTCTTGCCGCCGATCGCGTTGAGCGCGTCAGAGGTGTTCAGCCCGCTGCTCACCCAGTTGTAGGCCGCCCAGGACACCCCACTGGCCAGCAGAACCAGTGCCGAGGAGAGGGCCAGCGCGGTCCGTCCGGCGACGACCAACGGGGAGCGCCGCCGGCCGCCGCGCCCGTTCGCCGGGTGGCGGCGCGCGGCCCGACCACCCGAGCCCCCGGACTCCGGGGCGTCCGGCCCGTAGGGGTCCGCTCCATACGGACTCCGCCCGTAGGGGCTCCGCTCGTCATGCACCGCTGTTCCTCCTGCTCCGCTTCCGGCCGCCGTGCTGGCCGGCCCGTACGCCCCGTATTGCCAGCACCACGATCAGCACCGCTTCGGCCGCCGCCATGGCCGGAAAGCCGTCCACGGCCCACCGCACCGCCGCCGTCGTCAGCCCCTTGCCCTGCACGGTGGTGGTGCCCGCCACCTGCTCGCACGCCACGGTGATCACCGCCGCGGTCAACGGGGGCGCGGATATCAGCCACCAGGCGCCGGCCCGGGTGCAGGACTTCGCCGCCAGCGCCGCACCGAGCGCCGCGGCCACCGCGAACCCCCAGCCCGGTCGCCCGGTGAGTGCCGTCTCCAGCGCGGCGCCCACGACTGCCACCACCAGCGCTACAAGGGCGGCCCGGACCGCCCGGTTGCCGCCGCCGGCCCGGGAGCGCGACCCGGCCCGGCCGGGAGCCGGCCCGGCGCTGTCGATTCCCGGCCGATGGTCTCCTCGGCGACGGGGGCCCGGCACCCGGCGGGTGGCCGGTGCTGCATCCCGCGCCAGGTCGTCGTACCCGTTAGGGGCATCGGTGCGCTGACCTGTCATTCGCATCCTTCGGACAGCCGGACCGGCGTGGCGGTCTCGGGGCATCCTGCGCGCGGCAGGAGAGGGTGGTTCCGGCCAGGAAGACGACGGATACGCCGAGCCGGTTTCACATTTGACTGCTTGATTGCGCAATCTAGCAAGTGTGGCGAGGTGGTTTGGGCCCGCCTCCGGGGGTGTGCCGCGGGCCCCGACGAGGGGGGCGGCCCGATCCGGAGGCACCGTTGAGCTCGGGTCGCGGCCCCCTGGAGCGCCGGCCTGCACCGGCCGTCACTGGCCTTCTGCATGGCGCCGACGGTATGAAGGGGCTGGGCTCAGAAGTCTCCCGACTGCTCGTACGGGGTGGCGGAAGCCGGGAAGCGTACAGGCCAACGTGGGTGCGAGGCGGGAATCATGCGGTTGACGGTGTTCTGGGAGCGGATGGCGGACCACTTCGGGGCGGCCTACGCCGACTCGTTCGCCCGCGATCACGTGATGGCGGAGCTCGGCGGCCGCACCGTCCACGAGGCGCTGGCGGCCGGCTGGAGCGCCAAAGAGGTGTGGCGGGTGGTCTGCACGGTCATGGAGGTGCCGCAGAACAAGCGGTGAGCCGGCCGGGGCCGGCTGTCGGTGCGGTGCGCGACACTTGGCAGCGTGTTCGTGACAGACGAGATCAACGGCCACGACGGCCCCCGCCCCGACGATCCGCCGCAGGACCGGTCCGACGACCGGCGTGCGGCGCGGATGCCGCGGTGGCTGCCGCGCGCCATGGTGCTGGCGCTCGCCCTGGTGGCCTGCTTCCAGCTCGCCACGTGGGGATTCCACCAGCTGATCGGTCTGTTGCTGAACGTGCTGATCGCGTTCTTCCTGGCGCTGGCCATCGAGCCGGCCGTCGACTGGATGGCCGGCCGCGGCATGCGGCGCGGGCTCGCCACCGGCCTGGTCTTCCTCGTGATCGTCGTCGCCTCGGTCGGCTTCGTCACGCTGCTGGGATCCATGCTGGCCGGCCAAATAGCCACCATGGTCGAGGAGTTCCCGCAGTACCTGGACTCCGTCATCAGCTGGATCAACAACACCTTCCACACCCACCTCTCCCGGGTGCAGGTGCAGAACAACCTGCTGAACTCGGACTGGCTCCAGAGGTACGTCCAGGACAGCGCCAACAACGTCCTGGCCATCTCCGCACAGGTGTTGGGCGGACTGTTCAACCTCCTCACGGTCGCACTGTTCTCCTTCTACTTCGCCGCCGACGGCCCCCGGCTGCGGCGGGCGCTGTGCTCGGTGCTGCCGCCCCGGCGGCAGGCGGAGGTGCTGCGCGCCTGGGAGATCGCGGTCGCCAAGACCGGCGGGTACCTCTACTCCCGCGGCCTGATGGCGCTGATATCCGGGGTGGGGCACTACGTCCTGCTGGAGATCCTGGGTGTGCCCTACGCGCCGGCGCTCGGCATGTGGGTCGGCCTGATCTCGCAGTTCGTCCCGACGATCGGCACCTACCTCGCCGGGGCGCTGCCCATCCTGATCGCGTTCACCGTCGACCCCTGGTACGCGCTCTGGGTCTTCGGCTTCGTCGTGGTCTACCAGCAGTTCGAGAACTACCTCCTCCAACCCCGGATCACCGCCAAGACGGTGGACATCCATCCCGCCGTCGCCTTCGGCTCGGTGATCGCCGGCACGGCGCTGATGGGTGCGGTCGGCGCGCTGATCGCGATACCGGCGACCGCGACGTTGCAGGCGTTCCTGGGCGCGTACATCAAGCGGTACGAGGTCACGGCCGACCCGCGGGTCCGCCTCCGGGCGCGGGGTCGGGGCGGCGCGTCGGACGGGGACGCCGACGGGGCCGCTGCCGAGGGTGCCGAGCCGGCCGCGGATCGGGAGCCGGGGAGCGGTGCGCCGGCCGGTGAACGGGACGACGAACGACGCGATGAACGGGACGGCGAGCGGGGCGGTATGTCGAGCGGGGTGCGGGGCAGCGCGGAGTGACCGCCACAGCGTGCTGGCGCGGCGCGCGGCACGCTTGACACCAAAATCGAACATCCATTCTTATGAGGGGTCCGGCCGCCTGACGCGGCTCCGGCCCGCGGAAATCCCGGGCCGTCCGCGGAGTTATCCACAGGCCGGAGCCGGGTCCGGGCGCATTGTCAGTGGCAGGGGTTAGCGTCATGGACGTGAAGCGATCGACTCAAGCAAACCGGGTGGAACCCATGGCAGGCACCGACCGCGAGAAGGCGCTGGACGCCGCACTCGCACAGATTGAACGGCAATTCGGCAAGGGCGCGGTCATGCGCATGGGCGAGCGGTCGAGGGAGCCCATCGAGATCATCCCGACCGGCTCGACCGCCCTCGACGTCGCGCTCGGCGTCGGCGGCCTGCCGCGCGGCCGGGTGGTGGAGATCTACGGACCGGAGTCCTCCGGTAAGACCACGCTGACCCTGCACGCGGTGGCGAACGCCCAGAAGGCCGGCGGCCAGGTCGCGTTCGTGGACGCCGAGCACGCCCTCGACCCCGAGTACGCGAAGAAGCTCGGCGTCGACATCGACAACCTCATCCTGTCCCAGCCGGACAACGGCGAGCAGGCCCTGGAGATCGTGGACATGCTGGTCCGCTCCGGGGCCCTGGACCTCATCGTGATCGACTCCGTGGCCGCCCTGGTGCCGCGGGCCGAGATCGAGGGCGAGATGGGCGACTCGCACGTCGGTCTCCAGGCCCGCCTGATGAGCCAGGCCCTGCGGAAGATCACCAGCGCGCTCAACCAGTCCAAGACCACCGCGATCTTCATCAACCAGCTCCGCGAGAAGATCGGCGTGATGTTCGGCTCCCCGGAGACCACGACCGGTGGCCGCGCGCTGAAGTTCTACGCCTCCGTCCGGATCGACATCCGCCGGATCGAGACCCTCAAGGACGGCACCGAGGCGGTCGGTAACCGCACCCGCTGCAAGGTCGTCAAGAACAAGGTCGCGCCGCCCTTCAAGCAGGCCGAGTTCGACATCCTCTACGGCCAGGGCATCAGCCGCGAGGGCGGCCTGATCGACATGGGCGTCGAGCATGGCTTCATCCGCAAGTCCGGCGCTTGGTACACCTACGAGGGCGACCAGCTCGGCCAGGGCAAGGAGAACGCCCGCAACTTCCTCAAGGACAACCCCGATCTCGCCAACGAGGTCGAGAAGAAGATCAAGGAGAAGCTGGGCATCGGCGTGAAGCCGGAGGAGATCGCGGCGGAGCCCGGCGCGGACGCCGCCGGCCCGGCGGAGGCGCCGGCCAAGGCCGCACCTGCGGCGACCAAGAGCGCCAAGGGCTCCAAGGCCGCGGCGGCCAAGAGCTGACGCGCCATGACACGGCGAACGGAATGGCCGGACAGCGCCGGCTTCGGCAGCGCTGCCGGCGACGCCGAGAACCGTAGCGGCCGTCGGAAGCGCGGTGCCGGCCATGAGGGCGGCGCCGCATCCGGGGACGGCGGTGGTTCCCTCCCGTCGAGGGCCGGGTCGGGACCGCCGCGTACGCCCGAGGAGCAGGCGCGGGCGATCTGCCTGCGCCTGCTCACCGGGAATCCGCGCACCCGCAGGCAGTTGGCGGACGCCCTGCGGGAGCGGGGCATCCCCGACGATGCCGCGGAGGGGGTGCTGGCCCGCTTCGAGGACGTCGGGCTGATCGACGACGCGGCGTTCGCCGACGCCTGGGTGGAGTCCCGGCACCACGGCCGGGGCCTGGCGCGCCGCGCCCTGGCCCGGGAGCTCCGCACCAAGGGCGTCGACTCCGCCCTGATCGACCAGGCCGTCGGCCGCCTCGACGCGGAGCAGGAGGCGGTCACCGCCCGCGAGTTGGTCGACCGCAAGCTGCGCGCGACCCGCGGCCTGGACCGCGACAAGCGGCTCCGCCGGCTGGCCGGGATGCTGGCCCGCAAGGGCTACCCGGAGGGCCTCGCCCTCCGCGTCGTCCGCCAGGCCCTGGAGGAAGAGGGCGAGGACCCGGACCTCCTGGATCACCATCTCCCGGACGCCTGAACGGGGTTGGGGGAAGAGGAGTTGGAACGGTCGGGAGTTGGAACGGTCGCGAGGAGACTGCGGGGGTGGGGGAGATGAGCGGCCGGGTGCCGGCGGATGCCTGCGCCGCCGGGCTGGGGATACCGATAGCCGGCGGCGCTGGCTGCCGCTGAACTGCCTTGGTTCCAGGGCTGCTTCGGCCCGGGGCGTGGTCAGTCGAGCGGGTGTCGATTCCCGTGGCGTACCGATGGCGGCGGCCACGGGCGCTTGCCGGTCCCGCACGCGCTAGCTGCGCGGGCCGGAACGCCTGGGCGGAAACGCCCAGTTCGGTGGGGGTGGTGGAGGTGGCGGGGGGGGGGGAGGGGGAGGGGTGTGGTGCTTCGGTGGCAGGGGTAGGGCGTGACGTCGCTGGGTGCCGCGCTGTGGCGGTCGTGTCGCCCGCCCACGGCGGGGGGTGGGGGGTGGCGCACCGCCGTGGACGGGTGGCGCGGCACGTTACGGCGGCGTGCCGCGCCGCAGTCGACCGGGTGGGATCGGGCGGCGGGGAGCGGTCGATGGTGTGCGTCAGTTCGCGCCGCGCGCGGAGCACGCAACTCCTCGGACCGCCAACTCTCCCCGGCCCGCTGGCTCTTCAGCCCGTCAACTCACCGGACCACCGACAACCCAGCTCACCAGCCCCGGCCTGCCCAGCCCGTCGACTGCCCAGCCCGTTGACTGATCAGTCGCTCAACTCCTTGACGGTGGGCGGGGGTTCGACCGGTAGGCCGGATTGGCGCCAGGACTGGAAGCCGCCGATCAGGTCCGTCGCGCGGTGGAGGCCCAGGTCGTGGAGGGAGACCGCGGCGAGGCTGGAGGCGTAGCCCTCGTTGCAGATCACCACGACGGGGAGGTCGTGGCCGGTTGCTTCGGGAGCGCGGTGCGCACCCGTTGGGTCGAGCCGCCACTCCAGCTCGTTGCGCTCGATGATCAGCGCTCCCGGGATGGTGCCGTCCCGTTCGCGCAGTGCGGCGTAGCGGATGTCCACGAGCAACCCGCCGGCCTCCTGGAGCGCCGCGGCCTGCGCGGGGTCCACCCGGGTCAGCTTTTGTCGGGCCCGGGCCAGGAGTTCGTCGACGGCGCTCATCACCACTCCTCGGGGCGTTCGATCTCTTCCAGCCGCAGCACCGGTCCGTTGCGGCTGTAGCGGCGCATCAGCGGCAGCGGCGGGTAGTAGGCGTGGACGGAGACGGCGTGGGTGTCGGGGGAGAGGTTGAGGACCTGGTGGACGTGGTGTGGGCCGAACGCCCGGCCTCGGCCGTCGCTGAGCCGGCGCTCGCGGTCGACGCCGTCGGCGAGTTCCAGGGTCTTCCAGCCCTCGGTCGGGATCGCGGCGGCCAGGGACTGCTCGGTCAACTCCCCGGCGGCCGCGGCGAAGGCGCCGCGCGAGCCGCCGTGGTCGTGCCAGCCGGTGCCGGTGCCGGGCGGCCAGCCGATCAGCCAGGCTTCGCTGCCGCCCGGTCCGTCCAGCCGGATCCAGGTGCGGCCCTCCGGATCGAGCGGGAGCGAGGTGACGAGTGCGTGGTCGGCGGCGGTACGGCGGGCGAAGTCGAGGAGTTGGGCGGCGCTGGGGCCGTCGTCTTGGGCGCGGGTGTGCGGGCGCGCGGGGATCTGTACGTCGGGCACGGAAACCGTCCTGAGTGATCGTGAGGGGCGCGGGCGCCGGAAGTCGGCCGTGGCCGCGCGGAGAACGCCGCCGCGACGAAGGCCGCGGCGGGCGGGATCAGCAGGACGGACGACACATGCAGCCCGCGTAGCGGACCAGGTCCAGATGGACCCTCCGCCAGAATCGCGAGCCGTGATCAGTCATCTTCGGAGTGAAGCACGGAGCTTCCCGGAGGGTCAACCGGTGGGTCAACCGATGGGATGGGGCCCGAGGGGGCCGCCGTCGGGCTCGGCGTCGGGCTCGGCGCCGGCTCGGTCAACGGGGGCGGAACGGCGGCTACTGCCGCTTCCGTTGCGGAGCCATCGGAGCCACCAGGGGCACCAGGGCCATCGGAGCCACTGAAGTCACCAGAGCCACCAGATTCGTCGGAGCCGCCGTCCCCGCCCCCGCCGGAGCTGTCCCCACCATCGGAGCCCTCGGCACCAACGTGAGCCCCGGAACCCCCGCGACCATCGGTCCCACCCCCAGACACAGGGACACCCTCAGACACAGGGACACCCCCAGGCATCGGGATGCCCCCGGACTTCGGGATATCCCCAGACTTCGCGACGCCCCCATCACCCCCCTCCGCAAGGTGTCGTGTGCCGCCCTCGCCGCCGCCGGGTTGTCGTGCCGCCCCGTCCGTGCCCGTGCCACGGTGCGCCGAGCCTGACGGGCCCCCGCGGACCGCGTCCGCGCAGGCGGCCAGTGCGTCCGGGCGGACGCCGGACAGGGCCGCGACCAGGTGGCCGTCCGGCCGTACCACCAGCACGGTGTGCGCGGCGGCGCCCGGGTACGCCTCGGTGACCAGGATCTCGGCGCGCATCGGCAGGGCGGCGACCGCGTCCGTCAGACGGGGCATCAGCCCGGCCGACTGCCAGTGCCGGCGGTCCCAGACGCCGGTGCCGGGTGCCACCAGCACCACCAACAGCCCCCGCCCGAGCCGGTCGCGCAGCCGTACCGAGGAGCCGTCGGAGGCGGTCACCGGAACGTTTGCCACCGGCGCCCCCGGGATGGTGTTGACCGTCGTCTCGCCGGGCAGTCCGGTCGGCGCCGCCAACGGGGTGCGCGGATAGCTCGGGGCCGCGCCGAGCGGGCCGCGGCCCAGGTGGCCGTCGGTCAGCAGGGTGGAGCGGCCGCGCGCGGCACCGGGCAGCACCGTCCGCCAGCGCACCGCGCCGCCGTCCCGCAGCAGCGGCAGCGCGGAGTCCGCGGAGCGCAGCCGGGCGGCGACCGCGCCCCGGCGCTCGACCTGGTAGCTGTCCAACAGGGCGTCGGTGGCGCCGTGGTGCCAGGCCAGGCCCAGTTTCCAGGCGAGGTTCTCGGCGTCCCGCAGGCCCTCGTCCAGGCCCTGGGTGCCCAACGCGCCCAGTAGATGGGCGGCGTCGCCGGCGAGGAAGGTGCGGCCCTGCCGCCAGGTGCGGGCCAGCCGGTGGTGGACGGTGTGCACGCCGGTGTCGAGGAGTTCGTAGGGCGGGACGAGGCCGCCGTGCCCGCGCCCGTCCGTCGCGGTCTCGTCGCCGGGTGCGTCCGCGTCCGCCGCCCAACCGGCCAACGAGTCGCGGATCCGGGCCACCAACGCGTCCGGGGTCACCAGTTCGCGGCCCGGGGGCAGCAGCCAGTCCAGCCGCCAGACCCCGCCGGGCAGCGGGCGGGCGGAGACCTCGCTGACCCGCCCGCCGCCGTGCCGGGCCGGCGAGCGGTGCAGCAACGCCTCGCCGGGCCAGGGGAGTTCGGTGCGCAGTGCGGCCACCGCGTGGCGTTCCACGGCGGTGCGGCCCGGGAAGCGGACGTCGAGCAGCTTGCGGACGGTGGAGCGCGGACCGTCGCAGCCGACCAGGTAACTCCCGCGCCACCACGTCCCGTTGTCGCCGCGGGTCTGCGCGCTGACGCCCTTCGCGTCCTGCTCGACGGCGGCCAGTCGGCTGCCGGTGACGACCTGGGCGAGCGGTTCGGCGGCCAGTGCGGCGCGCAGCGCGCGGGTCAGCGCGTGTTGGGGGAGGTGCATCGGGGGCGCGCCGGTGGCGCCCCCGTCCCGGTCCACGCCGTCCGTGCCCTCCGCGCCCCCGGGGCCGTCGGCGGCGAAGACGACCCGTTCCAGCAGTCGGCGGCGGCGCATGGTGCGCCATGCCGACCAACGGGCGCCGGTCTTGGCCAGGGCGTCCGCGCAGCCGAGTCGGGCGGCGAACGCCGTGGTGTCCGGGCGGAGCACGACGGTGCGGGCGGGCCGGGTCTCCTCCCGGCCGTCCGTCTCGTCGAGGACGACGACGGGCACCGCGTGCCGGGTCAGCGCGACGGCGAGGGCGAGACCGACCGGGCCGGCCCCGACGACGATCACCGGCTCCACGGGGCGGCTCCCTGGATCCGGCGGTACGTACGGGACGTGCGGGAACTGGCAGAGGGAGGCCGGTGCGTGATCACACAGCGTATGCAACCCATTGCGGCCGCCGCCGTCAAGTGACGGAGGCGGTGGCGCCGTTGCCACCGCCTCCGGACGGTCCGCTGTCGGCCGGCGTGCGACCGGGCGGTCCGTCAGCCCTTGGTGTCCGCCGGCGCCTCCGGGGTCGGGGTGGCGGTCTCCGTGGCGTCCGCGGCCGTCACCGGCTCGGCGGCCGCGGCCACCGCGATGCCGGTACGGGCGCGGCGCCCGCGCCGCTCGATCCAGTGGGCCAGCGCGGACAGCGCCAGGCACATCGCCACGTAGATGCTGCCGATGACGATGATCACCGGGATGTAGGTGTCGTTCCCGTTGACGATGATGTTGGTGCTCATCAACCGTGCGGTGTAAAGGAGTTCCTCGAAGGTGATGATGTAGCCGAGCGAGGTGTCCTTCAGGGTCACCACGAGCTGGCTGATGATCGTCGGCAGCATCGCCCGGACCGCCTGCGGGAGCAGCACGGTCATCATGACCTGCGTCTTGCTCATGCCGAGCGCGTACGCGGCCTCCCGTTGGCCCGTGGGCACGGAGTTGATTCCGGCCCGCAACACCTCGGCCTGCACCGAACCGTTGTAGACCGTCAGGCCCGCGACCAGTGCCCAGAACTGCGGCTGACTGCCGGTGAGGCCCAGCGCGTCACGGTTGGTGAGCAGCACGACCCACAGCGCGTAGATCGTGATCAGCAGTGGGACGGCGCGGAACAGTTCGACGAAGCCGGTGGCCAGCCAGCGGACGGGCTTGTGGTCGGAGAGCCGGGCCACCGCCAGCAGCAGGCCCAGCAGCAGCGACAGCACCGCCGCCACCGCGAAGACCTGAAGGGTCGTCAGGACGCCGTCGCGGATGCTGGTGCGCACCCCGGCGTAGTTGAAGATCTGCCAGACGGCCGGGTCGAGTTGGCCCTTGGAGTTCAGTCGCAGGACCGCGAAGACCAGGAGCCCCACCACCGCCAGCGCGCCGATGACGCTGTAGACGCGGTTGCGGGCCCGCGCCCTCGGCCCCGGCACGTCGTAGAGAACGCTGGCGCCACTCATGCCCTTACCTCGCTTCGTCCCGTCCCGCCGGTGCGCGGCGACGGCGCCGGTCCGTGGGTGTCGTTCCTGGTGTTGCGGCCGCCGGAGCTCATCGGGCGACCTCCAACCGGCGCTCCAGCAGCCGGAACAGGCCGCTGACCGCGAAGGTGATGATGAGGTAGGCGAGCGCCGTCCACAGGAAGATCCAGGCGATCGCGTAGCCCTTGTCGTTGAGCAGCTTGGAGACGTTGAACAGCTCGCCGTAGCCGAACGCGCCGGCGATCGCGGAGTTCTTGGTGAGCGCGATGATGATGCTGCTCAGCGGCGCGATCACGGTGCGGGTCGCCTGCGGGAGCACGATCATGCGCAGGGTCTGGGCGAAGGTCATGCCGAGGCTGCGGGCCGCCTCCGCCTGGCCCAGCGGCACGGTGCCGATGCCGGATCGCACCGCCTCGCACACGAACGAGGAGGTGTAGAAGCCGAGCGCCAACGTGCCCAGGACGTAGGGGCTGGCGCCCTGGAAGAGGATCTGCGGGACGACGAAGAAGGCGACCAGGAAGAGCAGCGTCAGTGGCGTGTTGCGCAGCACCGTCACCCAGGCCGTGCCGAAGGCGCGCAGCGGCGGGACCGGAGAGACCCGGAAGCCGGCGATGACCACGCCGAGCAGCAGCGCGAGCAGTGCGGCGGACGCGGTGATCGCCAGGGTTCCCAGGAACCCGTCCCGGAACTCGGGCAGATAGTCGAGGAGTACGTTCATGGGGTCTCCGCGGTAGCGGTCGGGTCGGCGGCGGGCGGCGGCGGGGGACTACGGGGCACCGCCTCGCGGGGAGGGCGGGGCGCGCGAGGGCAGCGCGCCCCGTACACCCGTCGCGGCGGGCGTACGGGGCGGCGCGGTGCGGTGCGGGCCGTCAGTAGCGCGGCAGCGGCGTGTCCGGGGCGACGTAGGGGGAGCCGGACTTGCCGAGGGTGCCCTCGTACGCCTTCTTGTAGTCGCCGTTCTTGATGTGGTTCTCCAGCGCGGTGGTGATGGCGTCGCGCAGCGCCTTGTCGTCCTTGTTCAGGCCGACGCCGTAGGGCTCCTTGGTGAACGGCTTGCCCACCACCCGCAGCTTGTCGGGGCGTTGGGCGGCGTAGCCCTTGAGGATCGCGTCGTCGGTGGTGACCGCGTCGACCGAGCCGTCCAGCAGGTTCTTCACGCAGTCCGAGTACTTCGACATCTCGGTGGTGACCGCGCCGTACTTGGGCTTCTTGATCTCCTGGAGCGGGGTGGAGCCGACGATCGAGCAGACCTTCTTGCCCTTGAGGGAGTCGGGCCCGGTGATGTTCTTGTCGTCCTTGCGCACCAGCAGGTCGGCGCCGGCGGTGTAATACGGGCCCGCGAAGCTGACCTGCTTCTTGCGCTCGTCGTTGATGGTGTAGGTGCCGACGTAGTAGTCGACCTGGCCCTTGGAGATGGTGGTCTCGCGGACGTTGGAGTCGATGGTGTCGAACTTGATCTGCTTCTCGGAGAAGCCCAGGTCGGCGGCGATCATCTTGGCGATCTCGATGTCGAAGCCGGAGTACTTGTTGGTGGCCGGGTCCTTGAAGCCGAGGAAGGGCTGGTCGGCCTTGACGCCGACGGCGATCTGGCCGGCCTTCTTGGCCTTCTTGAACGTCGGCGAGTCGATGTTGACGCCCTGCGCGACCTTGTAGGTGCCGCTGTAGACGTCGGAGCCGGCCTGCTTGTCGCCGGCCGTGCCCGACTGGCCCCCGCACGCGGTCGCCGTCGCCGCCAGTGCGAGCACCACCGCACCCGCGGCGGCCGTCTTACGCATCCTCATGGTGAACATCCCTTTGTTCAGCAGGTGTTGGAAATCACGAAGGCCCAACCGCGGCCCGTAGTGGGGGGAATTCAGGGAGAAATCAGTGGGAGATCGGTGAGAGATCAGGGGGAAATCAGTGGTGGAGGATCTTCGAGAGGAAGTCCTTCGCCCGGTCGCTGCGCGGGTTGTTGAAGAACTGGTTCGGCTCGGCCTCTTCGACGACCTTGCCGTCCGCCATGAAGACCACCCGGTTCGCCGCGGAGCGCGCGAACCCCATCTCGTGGGTGACCACGACCATCGTCATGCCGTCCCGGGCGAGCTGCTGCATGACCTCCAGCACCTCGTTGATCATCTCCGGGTCGAGCGCCGAGGTCGGCTCGTCGAAGAGCATCACCTTCGGGTCCATCGCCAGGGCGCGGGCGATCGCCACCCGCTGTTGCTGGCCGCCGGAGAGCTGCGCGGGGTACTTCTCCGCCTGGGCGCCGACGCCGACCCGGTCGAGCAGCGCCCGGGCCTTGCGCTCCGCGGTCGCCTTGTCGGTCTTGCGGACCTTGGTCTGGCCCAGCACCACGTTCTCCAGCACCGTCTTGTGTGCGAAGAGGTTGAAGGACTGGAACACCATGCCCACGTCGGCGCGCAGCCGGGCCAGTTCACGGCCCTCCTGGGGCAGCGGCTTGCCGTCGATGCTGATGCTGCCGGTGTCCACCGTCTCCAGGCGGTTGATGGTGCGGCACAGCGTGGACTTGCCGGACCCGGAGGGCCCGATCACCACGACCACCTCGCCGCGCCGGATCGTCAGGTTGATGTCCTGGAGCACGTGCAGTGCGCCGAAGTGCTTGTTGACGTGGTCCAGCACGACCAACGGGTCTCCCGTGGGCGCAAGTCCCCCGGCGGTCTGGGTCACCGGTACTTCGCTCATCGGCGTACAGCTCCGTCCTCCTCGGTTGGGAGGACCCTAATGACGCCCTGCGACCAGCGTCATTACATCTGAGGGAGAATTGAGCATAACGATCCGGCCGCAAACGGAAGCGGAGTGTGAGGGTCGGGGCGGCCGGTGACGGGCGCCCGTACCGACGGTAGGACGTCGGGGGTACCGGCTGGGTAACGGATGGTGCCCCGGAGGCGACCGCCTCTTGACGGGCGGGCCACCCATCGCCGTAGATGCCCTGTGGCCCGTACGCACACCGGAAGGAGGGCCGGATGAGACTGCTGCTCGTCGAGGACGACGATCACGTCGCCGCGGCCCTGTCCGCGGTGCTGGCCCGGCACGGCCTGACCGTCGTGCACGCCCGCAGCGGCGAGGAGGCGCTCCAGGCCCTGTTGCCGGACGAGGCCGAGCCGTTCGCGGTGGTGCTGCTCGACCTCGGGCTGCCCGACCAGGACGGCTTCGAGGTGTGCGGCCGGATCCGACGGCTCTCCGCGACGCCGGTCATCATGGTCACCGCCCGCTCCGACGTCCGCTCCCGGATCCATGGCCTCAACCTCGGCGCCGACGACTACGTCGTCAAGCCCTACGACACCGGCGAACTGCTGGCCCGTATCCACGCGGTGAGCCGGCGCACCGGCGCCGCGGGCGTGCCCGGCGAGGTGGCGGTCGAGGAGGGCGGCCCCGGCGAGCCGCTGCGGCTCGGGCCGCTCACCGTCGAACTCCCCACCCGCCAGGTGTCCGTGGACGGCGCCGTCGTCCCGCTCACCCGCAAGGAGTTCGACCTGCTGGCGCTGCTCGCGCAGCGGCCCGGTGTGGTCTTCCGCCGGGAGCAGATCATCAGCGAGGTGTGGCGGACGAGTTGGGAGGGCACCGGCCGCACGCTGGAGGTGCACATCGCCTCGCTCCGCGCCAAGTTGCGGATGCCGGCGCTGATCGAGACGGTGCGCGGCGTCGGCTATCGCCTGGTCGTGCCGGCCGCCGGCGCCGTCGCGGGCGCCCGGCCGCCGGCCTCCTGAGGGCTGCCCCGGCCCGTGCGCGCCCGACTCCTCCCGCTCCTTATCGTCCTGATGGCCGGCGTGCTGCTGGCGCTCGGCATGCCGCTGGGGGTGATCACCGCCGGCGTGGAGCAGCAGAAGGTGGTGGTCGACCGGATCGACGACGCGGCCCGGTTCGCCTCCCTCGCCCAGTTCGTCACCGCGCGCCCCGACTCCTCCGCCGGCAACAAGACCCCCGAGGAGGACGAGCGGTTGGCCACCCTCCGGGCCGAACTCACCCGCTACCACGCCCTCTACGGCATCCGCGCCGGCGTCTTCTACCGGGACCGCACCCCGATGGCCGCCGCCCCGCACGATCTGACGGTGCCCACGGGCGGCGAGAGCGCGCAGGCGTTCAACGAGGCGCTGGCCGGCCGCCGCAGCCACGACCCGCGCCAGGTCTGGCCCTGGGACAACGCCGGTCGGATCCCGGTCGCCTCGCCCGTCATCCGGGACGGCGACGTGGTCGCGGTGGTCGTCACCGACTCGCCCACCGGGCGGATGCGGGCCCGCATCCTGCACGAGTGGCTGCTGATCGCGGCGGGGGAGGCCGCGGCGATGCTGGTCGCGGTCGGCGCGGCGGTCCGACTCACCGGCTGGGTGCTGCGGCCGGTGCGGGTGCTCGACGCGGCCAGCCACGACATCGCCACCGGCCGGATGAACGCCCGGGTGGCCGGCACCGCGGGGCCGCCCGAACTCCGCCGGCTGGCCCGCTCGTTCAACGAGATGGCCGACCACGTCGAGGACGTCCTGGAACAGCAGCGCGCCTTCGTCGCCGACGCCTCCCACCAACTGCGCAACCCGCTTTCGGCGCTGCTGCTGCGGATCGAGCTGCTGGCCCTCGAACTCCCCGAGGACAACGAGGAGATCGCCTCGGTGCGCACCGAGGGCAAGCGGCTGGCCCGGGTCCTGGACGACCTCCTGGACCTGGCGCTCGCCGAGCACTCCGCCGCCGACCTGAGGCTGCTGGACGTCGCGGCGCTGGCCGCCGAACGCGTCGACGCCTGGCGCCCGTTGGCCGAGGACAAGGGCGTACGCCTCGTCTACGAAGGGCAGCCAGCGGTCACCGGTTGGGGCGACCCGATCGCCCTCTCCAGCGCGCTGGACGCGGTCGTCGACAATGCCCTGAAGTTCACCCCGGCCGGGGAACCGGTCACGGTGGCGGTGGCGCCCGACGGCGAACGCGTCACCATCACCGTCGCCGACCGCGGCCCCGGGCTGACCGAGGACGAACTGGCCCGGATCGGCGACCGGTTCTGGCGCAGCAACCGCCATCAGAACGTCTCCGGCTCCGGCCTCGGCCTGTCCATCACCCGTGCCCTGCTCGCTCCCGGTGGCGCCACCCTCGCCTATGCGCCGCACCCACCGCACGGCCTGGAGGTCACGGTCGCGGTACCGCGGACGGGGCCTTGAGGGGCGAAGTGGTCCTGTCGCGGGCGATGTTGGCCCGTGAATGCGGTTCGGTTGCTGTGCGATTGCCCTGCGGCGGTGCCGTGATTGCGCCGTGAATTGGGTCGTGATTGCACCGCGGTTATGTCGATGCATTGCGCCACCGCACGGGGCGCAATGTGCTGGCGCAATGCGGTGCTACCTCACTGCAATGCCTCGATCTTGCCCGCATTGCACCGATCTATTGCACCGAGCCATTGCGCCGACCTGCGCCCCGCGTCGCCCCAGGCAACGCGTCACTCACCGGGTGACCGGGTGACCGCGTGGCCGACGGCGCGACCGAGAGACCGACTCGGTCACTCACTGCTTCACGGAGACGTAGTAGTTCCGGGCGCCCCGGTGCAGCGGCAGCGGATCGGTGAACACCGCGGTCCGCAGGTCCACGTTCTGCGCCGCGTGCACCACGTGCCCGATCGCGTCCCGGCTGTCGATGACGGTCCTGGTGATCCCGAACGTCAGCGACGCGTCCTCCCGGTCCGTGGTTACCAGCAGATTGGCCACCGCGATGGTCTTCACCGTCTGCCCGTCCTGGACCCGCGGATAGGCGTCGGCGGGCATCACCGCTGCCCGGTAGTAGCGGGTCGGCGCGCCCTGCCGGTGTAGCGCCGGGATCAGGTCGCCGAGCTGCACCAGCCGCACCGGGAAGCGTTGCGCCAGCCGCTGCACCGCCGTCGTCGGCAGCCCGCCCGACCAGAAGAACGCGTCCAGGTCGTGGTGCTCCAGCATCCGCGGCATCCGGTCGATGCCCACCCGCACCGGGACGATGTCCCGGTCGAAGTCCAGTCCGGCCGCCAGCATCAGCCGCCGGGTGATCAGTTGGACGCCCGACCCGTCGGCGCCGACGCCCACCCGCAACCCCCGTAGATCGGCGGCCGAGCGCACCGCCGAGCCCCGGGGCACCACCAGCTGCATGTAGTCGTCGTAGAGCCGGGCGCAGGCCCGCAGCCGGTCCGCGCCGGGCTCGTGCCGGTCCTTGTAGGCGGCCACCGCATCCGCCGTGGCTATGGTGAACGAGGCCCGCCCGCCGGCCAGTTGGCGCAGGTTGTCCAGCGAGCCCTCGCTGCGTTGCAGCCGCACGTCGACGCCCGGTAGATCGCGCGCGAGGTCGCCCTTGAGGAGCTCGCCGTACCGCGCGTACACCCCGGTCGGGAGGCCGGTGGCCATCGTCACCCGCCCCCGGGGCGCGGGCGGCCGGCCCGGCTGCACGAACCACAGCACCAGCCCCAGGAGGGCCAGCGCCGCGGTTGCAGCGGTCAGCGCCCGGCGGCGGCCGGGTCGGGGGAGCGTTGCCATGGGCGAGATCCTGCCAGCCCCGGCGCGCCAGCGGGAGGGGGCGAAACGTTACGTCTTCGCCTCCGTCCAGACACCCCTCCCGCCCGCTGTTCCCAAGGCCGTCCGCAGCCGCTCCAGCAGCGTCCGGGCCGCCGGTCCGGCCGGTCCGTCCGCCCGCCAGGCCAGCACGATCCGGCCACGCGGCCGCGCCCCGCGGAAGGCCAGCGTGCGGAGTCCTGGGTCCGCCGCCGCGGCGGATTCCGGGACCACCGCCACGCCCAGACCGCGGGCCGCGAGCCCGACCAGCAGTTGCGGTCCGGCCGCCTCGAAGGCGATCCGCGGCCGGAATCCGGCGTCGGCGCAGGCGCGTTCCAGCACCCCGCGGATCCCGGTGCCGCGCGGCAGGCTGATCAGAGGGCGGTCACGCAGCGCGGTCAGCGGGATCCGCCCGTCCTCCGCGACCGCCAGCAGCGGGCTGTCCGGGGCGACCGCCGCCACCAGCGGCTCGTCGGCCACGATCTGGAACGACAGCCCCGCCGGCGGCTCCGCCTCGGCGGTCCCCAGCAACGCCACGTCCAACTCGCCCCGTTGCAGCGCCGCGAGCATCCGCTCCGAGTTGTCCGCGGCGAGCGCGACGTCCACCTGGGGATGCGCGTCGTGGAAGTCCGCCAACAAGGACGCCACCTCCGCCTCCCGCGCCGGGGCCGCCCCCGACACCAGCCCGAGGGTGACCTGGCCGCGCAGCAACCCGGTGAACTCCGCCACCGTCTGCCGCGCCCCCTCGACGGCGGCCAGCGCGGCCCGGGCATACGGGAGCACCGCAGCGCCCACCTCGGTCAGCGTCACGGACCGTCCCGAGCGGTCCAACAGGGGCTGCCCCAGCTCCCGTTCGAGCTGCCGGACCTGCGCGCTGACCCCCGGCTGCGCCAGGTGGAGACGGGCCGCGGCCCGGGTGAAGTTGGCCTCCTCCGCCACCGCGACGAAGTAATGCAACTGTCGAAGCTCCATGACCACGCATTCTGCAGCCCCATCACCACGGGTTCTAGAGAGGAGAAGAACCGGCTCTTGGACTTATGACGGGGCTCGGCAAGATCCTGGAGACCTACCGGCCCACCCGCCCACCGGGGCCGGACCGGAGACGGGGAGGAACCATGGACATCCGCGCCGCGATCGCCGCCGAACGACGCGAGCTGGCCGACCTGTTGGACGCCCTCACGCCCGAGCAGTGGGACGCGCCCTCGCTGTGCACGGGCTGGCGGGTGCGGGAGGTCGCCGCCCACATGTCCATGGGCTTTCGCTACGCGTTCCCCCGGGTCGTCGCCGAGTTGGTCAGGGCCCGGGGCCTGCACCGGATGACCGACCGGCTCGCCCGTAAGGACGCCGCGGCCCTTCCGCCGGCCGCCCTCGCCGCCGCCCTCCGGGACCACGCGCACCACCCCTGGACCCCGCCGGTCGGCGGCTTCGCGGCGGCCCTGGGCCACGACGTCGTGCACGGCCTGGACATCGCCGTCCCGCTCGGCCTGGACCGCCGCGTCCCCGAGGACCGCCTACGGGTCCTGTTGGACGGCCTCACCCCACGTGGCATGAAGTTCTTCGGCGTCGACCTCGAAGGGGTGGCGCTGCATGCCGACGACCTCGACTGGTCTTACGGCACCGGGGACCCGCTCCACGGCAGCGCCCAGGACCTGCTGCTGGTCGCGTTCGGACGGAAGCTCCCGCCCGGCCGGCTCCGCGGCGCACCGCGGGCCCGCTTCGCCGCCGCATGACGCCGGCCCACCGGCCCCGTGGCGCCGCCTCGCGCGCACGGCCGCCGAAGGCCGCGCCGGGAGCCCGTACCCTGGACGGGTGAGCGGTAACGACGTGGCCGGCGGAGCAGTGGCGGAAGTGAAAACGTACGAGGTGCGCACCTACGGGTGCCAGATGAACGTCCATGACTCCGAGCGGCTTTCGGGGTTGTTGGAGGGCGCGGGCTACGTACGGGCCCCCGAGGGCACCGGTGAGGGTGAGGCCGACGTCGTCGTCTTCAACACCTGCGCGGTGCGCGAAAACGCCGACAACCGGCTGTACGGCAACCTCGGTCGGCTGGCGCCGGTCAAGGCCCGGCGGCCCGGTATGCAGATCGCGGTCGGCGGCTGCCTGGCGCAGAAGGACCGCGACACCATCGTGAAGAAGGCGCCCTGGGTGGACGTCGTCTTCGGCACGCACAACATCGGCAAGCTGCCCGTCCTCTTGGAGCGCGCCCGTGTCCAGGAGGAGGCGCAGGTCGAGATCGCCGACTCGCTGGAGGCGTTCCCGTCCACGCTGCCGACCCGCCGGGAGAGCGCCTACGCGGCCTGGGTCTCCATCTCGGTCGGCTGCAACAACACCTGCACCTTCTGCATCGTCCCGGCCCTGCGTGGCAAGGAGAAGGACCGCCGGCCCGGCGACATCCTGGCCGAGGTCGAGGCCCTGGTCGCCGAGGGCGTCTCCGAGATCACCCTGCTCGGCCAGAACGTCAACGCCTACGGCTCCGACATCGGCGACCGCGAGGCGTTCAGCAAGCTGCTGCGGGCCTGCGGCTCGATCGAGGGGCTGGAGCGGGTCCGCTTCACCTCCCCGCACCCGCGCGACTTCACCGACGACGTGATCGCGGCGATGGCCGAGACGCCCAACGTGATGCCGCAGCTCCACATGCCGCTCCAGTCGGGCTCGGACACCGTCCTGAAGGCGATGCGCCGCTCGTACCGCCAGGAGCGCTACCTCGGCATCATCGAGAAGGTGCGCGCCGCCATCCCGCACGCGGCCATCACCACCGACATCATCGTGGGCTTCCCCGGCGAGACCGAGGAGGACTTCGAGCAGACCATGCACGTCGTGCGCGAGGCCCGGTTCTCCCAGGCGTTCACCTTCCAGTACTCCAAGCGGCCCGGCACCCCGGCCGCCGAGATGGACGGCCAGATCCCCAAGGAGGTCGTGCAGGCCCGCTACGAGCGCCTGGTCGCCCTCCAGGAGGAGATCTCCTGGGAGGAGAACAAGAAGCAGGTCGGCCGCACCCTGGAGCTGATGGTCGCGGAGGGCGAGGGCCGCAAGGACGACGCCACCCAGCGGCTCTCCGGGCGCGCGCCCGACAACCGCCTGGTCCACTTCAGCAAGCCGGACCAGCCGGTGCGCCCCGGTGACGTGGTCACCGTCGAGGTCACCTACGCCGCCCCGCACCACCTCCTGGCCGAGGGCCCCGTCCTGGACGTCCGCCGCACCCGCGCCGGCGACGCCTGGGAGAAGCGCAACGCGGCGGAGGCCGCCAAGCCGGCCGGGGTGATGCTCGGCCTGCCGAAGATCGGTGCCCCCGAGCCGCTGCCGGCCGTCACGCCGGGCTGCGGCTGCGACTGACCCCGACCGCCTCCCACCGGCCGTGGACGGGCGCGGGGAGCCTGGCGTTACGCTGCGTGCATGCTCGTAGCCGCCGCTCTCTGCCCCTGTCCGCCGCTGCTCGTTCCCGAGGTCGCCGCGGGCGCCGCACCGGAGCTCGACCCGGTGCGGGCCGCCTGCGTGGACGCCGTCGGGGTGCTCGCCGCGGCCCGGCCCGACCGGCTGGTCGTGCTCGGCCCGGTGA
This sequence comes from Streptomyces sp. NPDC057743, assembly GCF_042798755.1. NCBI lineage: Bacteria > Bacillati > Actinomycetota > Actinomycetes > Kitasatosporales > Streptomycetaceae > Streptomyces > Streptomyces sp. NPDC057743. The sequence continues at coordinate 201,972 of NZ_JBHVJX010000009.1, read as the reverse complement.
CCGACGAGGCCGACGTGGGGCGGTATCCGCAGGGCACCCCCGGTTCGTTCCGCGGGTTCGGCGTGGACCTCGACGTGACGCTGGGGGCCGCCGACGCCCAACTGGCGGCTAACGGGCCGCAGTTGCCGCCCTCACTGGCCGTCGGCGCCTGGCTGCTGTCCCGTACGGCGTGGGCCGATGCGCCCTTGGAGGGGCTCGGGGTGGCCGAGCGGCTGCCGCTCGACCACTGTCTGCCGCTGGGCCGGGAGCTCGCCGACTCCGCGTCCCGGGTGGCGCTCTTGGTGCTCGGCGACGGCAGCGCGCGCCGCACGGTCAAGGCGCCCGGCTACTTCGACGAGCGGGCCGAGCCGTTCGACACCGCCGCGGCCCGCGCCCTGGGCGCCGCCGACACCGAAGCGCTGGCCGCCCTGGATGCCGGGCTCGCCGCCGACCTGCTGGTCTCCGGGCGGTCCTGCTGGCAGGTCCTCGCGGGCGCCGCCGAGGGCGCCGGGCTGCGCGGCCAACTGCTGCGCGAGGAGGCCCCGTACGGCGTCGGGTACGCGGTGGCGGCCTGGTCGTAGCCGGTGGCGCGGCCGGGCGAGCGTCCCGGCCGCGCCCGGCCGCGGGCGGCTACTGCCGCGCGCCCTCGCCGGCCGCGCGGTCCGCCGCCACCGGCCCCGACTGCTGCCGCGGGATCCCGGTGCCGCCCTCCGCAACGGCCGCACCCACGGGCTCCGGCACCGCCTCGTCCACCGCCACATCGGCAGCCGCCTCTGCGGCCTCGTCCGGCGCCGCGGCCTCCACCGGCTCGTCGTCCACGTCCACCGGGGCGTCCGGTTGAGCCTCTGCCCGGGGCTCCAATGGGGCCTCGGCTCCAGCCTCGACTGCCCCCGGTTCCGCGGCCGCCGCCGGGTCCGTCGCCTCACCCGCCGGCGCATCCGCCGGCGCATCCGGCTCCGCGCCCGCGCCCGAGCCGGTTGCCGGCTCCGCTGCCCGGTCCTGCGCGCCGTCCCGCGCGTCGTCCGGAGCGCCGTCCTCCGCTGCCTGCACCTCCGACTCCGGTGGGGGAGCTGCCGCCTTGGACGCCTCTGGGGCGGCAGCGTCGTCCGTACCCGGTGCCGCCTCCTTGGCGGCCTGCGCCCCCGTTTCCGCCGCCGCGGCGCTCTCCTGCGCCGCGTCGTCCTTGCGCCGGCGGAACCGCGAAAACACGCCCATAACTGCTCCTACGCTCCTCGTGTGGGGGAAATCCCTCGTCGCCCGGAGCGTCCGCTTGCGCCGCCCGACGGGCCCCGGCAGCGCACCGGCGTTCGGGATCTCGTCATCTGGCAACGACGCCGCAGGTGCGCCGTCACGTCGCTCGTTCGAGATGAGTCCGTGAGGTTTGCGAGACTGACGGGGTGAACACCGTCGCCCCCGCACCGCGGGTCATCGCCGTCGTCGGCCCCACCGCGGCCGGAAAGTCCGACCTGGGCGTCGCGCTCGCCCAACACCTGGGCGGCGAGGTCATCAACGCCGACTCGATGCAGCTCTACCGGGGCATGGACATCGGCACCGCCAAGCTCACCCCCGAGGAGCGGCAGGGCGTTCCGCACCACCTCCTGGACATCTGGGACGTCACCCGCGGGGCCAACGTCGCCGAGTACCAGCGGCTGGCCCGCGCCGAGATCGACCGGCTGCTGGCCGAGGGCCGCACCCCGGTCCTGGTCGGCGGCTCCGGTCTCTACGTCCGCGGCGCCCTCGACGTCATGGAGTTCCCCGGCACCGACCCCGCCATCCGCGCCCGCCTGGAGGCCGAACTCGCCGAGCTGGGCAGCGGCGCGCTGCACGCCCGGCTCGCCGCCGCCGACCCGGAGGCCGCCCGCGCCATCCTGGCCGGCAACGGCCGCCGGATCGTGCGCGCCCTGGAGGTCATCGAGATCACCGGCCGCCCGTTCACCGCCAACCTCCCCGGCCACGAATCCGTTTACGACACCCTCCAGATCGGCGTGGACGTCGAGCGTCCCGAGCTCGACGAGCGGATCGCGACCCGGGTCGACCGGATGTGGGAGGACGGCCTGGTCGACGAGGTGCGCCGGCTGGAGGGCGAGGGGCTGCGCGAGGGCCGCACCGCCTCGCGGGCGCTGGGCTACCAACAGGTGCTCGCCCATCTGGCCGGGGAGTGCACCGAGCAGCAGGCGCGGGACGAGACGGTGCGCGCCACCAAGCGCTTCGCGCGCCGCCAGGACTCCTGGTTCCGCCGGGACCCGCGGGTCCACTGGCTCAGCGGTGCGGCGGACCGTCGGGCCGAGCTCCCCGCGCTGGCACTGGCGTTGCTCGAACGACCGGTCACAGCCTGATCACGTCATGGCATCGGGACGCTCCGGCCGTCATCCCGGCCCCTGAGGGCGTGTCATCATCGACCTTCGATCGAGGCGTGCAATCTGGCAGTGGGGAGGGCGCGTGGCAATGGAGGCCAGCCCTCGCAAGAGAGCCCAACAGCCGGACCGGGACGGCACCGGCGCGGCACCGTCACCCGAGGACGACCGGGCGGTCCACGGCACCCACCAGCAGCCGCACGGCCGCCCCCACGCACCCGACGACGGCATCCCGGACGGCCACCCCGTCACCCTCGACGCCTCCGACGGGCCCGATGCGGAGCAGGCCCCGGCGCCCGAGGGCGGGGAGTCCTTCCGCGACCTGCGCCCGCCCCGGCGGCTGCGCTGGTGGCAGCTGGCCCCGATCGTGGCGCTGGCCGCCCTCGGCTCGCTGATGTTCGCCTTCCCGTTGGCCTTCGAGCTCGGCGGCGACGGCGGCGCGGTGATCGCGATGCTCGGCCTGCTGCTGTGCTGCTGCGCCGCCGGCACCGGCATGATGGCCGCCCGCCGGGTCGGCCACACCTGGCCCGGCCTCCCGGTCCGCGGCTCCGGGGGCCGCGCCAGCTGGCGGGTGGTGCTGCTCTACGCCGCCGTGGTCGCCGTGCTCGCCGCGCTGGCCATCTGGCGGGTCGCCCGCCTCCGCTGAGGCCGTTGTCCACAGGCCCCCGCCCCGTCCGGCCGGTGCCGCGTCCTCCCCGTAGGATTCAGGAGTGACCAGCACCCAGCGCATCGCCTTCCTCAAGGGCCACGGCACCGAGAACGACTTCGTGATCGTCCCGGATCCGGACGGCCGGCTCGACCTCCCCGCGACCGCCGTCGCGAGGATCTGCGACCGCCGCGCCGGAGTGGGCGGCGACGGCCTGCTGCGCGTCGTGCGCTCGGCCGCGCACCCGGAGGCCCGGGCGATGGCCGACGAGGCCGAGTGGTTCATGGACTACCGCAACGGCGACGGCTCGATCGCCGAGATGTGCGGCAACGGCGTCCGGGTCTTCGCCCGGTACCTCCTGCACGCCGGCCTGGTCGAGGCGGGCGACCTGGCGATCGCCACCCGCGCCGGGGTGCGCCGGGTCCACCTCGCCAAGTCCGGTGACGTCACGGTCTCCATGGGGCGCGCCGCGCTGCCCGAGGAGGGTGTGGTGGTCGAGGTCGACGGCCGCAGCTGGCCGGCCCGCAACGTCAACATGGGCAATCCGCACGCCGTCGCGTTCGTCGAGGACCTGGCGCACGCCGGGGAGCTGCGCGAGCAGCCGCAGTTCGGCCCGGCCGAGGTCTATCCGGAGGGCGTCAACATCGAGTTCGTCGTGGACCGCGGCCCGCGCCACGTGGCGATGCGGGTGCACGAGCGCGGCTCCGGCGAGACCCGTTCCTGCGGTACCGGCGCCTGCGCGGTGGCCGTCGCCACCGCCCGCCGGGACGGCCTGGACCCGGCCGCGACCGGCACCCCGGTGACGTACACCGTCGACGTGCTGGGCGGCGCGCTGACCATCACCGAGCTGCCGGACGGCACGGTCGAGATGACCGGGCCGGCCGTGATCGTCGCCGAGGGCACCTTCGCGCCGGAGTGGCTGACCGGCGCGCTTGCCGGCTGACGGCGTCGGCCGAGGGGCGCCGGAGCACGCCCCTCGACCAGGGGAAGCGGTTTCGGCGAGAAGAAACGATTCCGGCCAGAAACTTCCCTCGAATGGGTGGTCCGATTCACGCTGAGCGAGAGGCGGACAGCGCTGCGTGATGGGCTCGGTAGCATCAAGCACCGGCCCGGGCGCCCGAACTGACGACGCCCCACCGCCGGTCGACGCCGCCGGAGGTGCCCATGAGCGCAGAGGCCACGAACCCTGGTAACCCGGAAACAGCCGGCCGTTGGCGCGGCGGCCCCCGGCCGGCGCTCCGGGGGCTGCGCCGCATCGGCCGCGCCGCACTGCTCGGCCCGGCCCCCCGCGACGGACTCCCCGACGCCCTGGAACACGTCGCCAAGGTGCACCGCCACCACCATCCCGACGCCGACCTGGACACCCTCAGCAGGGCGTACCAACGCGCCGAGTCCTCGCACCGCGGCCAGTTGCGCAAGAGCGGCGAGCCGTACATCACCCACCCGCTCGCGGTCACCCTGATCCTCGCCGAACTGGGCGCGGAGACCACGACGTTGACCGCCTCGCTGCTCCACGACACCGTCGAGGACACCGAGATGACGCTCGATCAGGTGCGGGCGGAGTTCGGCGCCGAGGTCTGCTACCTGGTCGACGGCGTCACCAAACTGGAGAAGGTCGACTACGGCGCGGCCGCCGAGCCGGAGACCTTCCGCAAGATGCTCGTCGCCACCGGCAACGACGTGCGGGTGATGTCCATCAAGCTGGCCGACCGGCTGCACAACATGCGCACCCTCGGCGTGATGCGGCCGGAGAAGCAGGCCCGGATCGCCGGCGTCACCCGCGACGTGCTGATCCCGCTCGCCGAACGCCTGGGCGTCCAGGCGCTCAAGACCGAGCTGGAGGACCTGGTCTTCGCGGTGCTGCACCCCGACGAGTACGCCGAGACCCAGCAGCTGGTGGCGTCCTACGCCGGCCGCCCCGACCCGCTCGCCGCGATCGCCGACCGGGCCCGGGTGGTGCTGGCCGACGCCGGCATCGACGCCCAAGTCCTCGTCCGGCCGCGGCACTTCGTCTCCGTACACCGGGTCCTGCTGGCGCGCGGCCGGCTCACCGGCGCGGACCTCGGCCGGCTGCTGGTCCTGGTGGCAGAGGACGCCGACTGCTACGCCGTGCTGGGGGAGTTGCACACCTGCTTCACCCCGGTGGTCTCGGAGTTCAAGGACTTCATCGCCACCCCCAAGTTCAACCTCTACCAGTCGCTGCACACCGCCATCACCGGTGCGGGCGGCGAGATCGCCGAGACGCTGATCCGTACCCACCGGATGCACCGGGTCGCCGAGGCCGGCGTGATCGCCCTGGGCAACCCGTACGCCCCCACCGACGGCGCCGACGCCCCCGAGGGCGAGCGGGCCGACCCGACCCGCCCCGGCTGGCTCGACCGGCTCCTGGACTGGCAGCGCACCACCCCCGACCCGGACACCTTCTGGACCTCGCTCCGCGACGATCTCGCCCAGGAAGGCGAGATCGCCGTCTTCTGCACCGACGCCGCAGCGGACGGCCCCGGCACCCCCATCGGGCTGCCCGCCGGGGCGAGTTGCGTGGACGCCGCCTACGCCCGGTACGGCGAGGCCGCGCACGGCTGCATCGGCGCCCGGGTCAACGGCCGCCTCGCCACCCTCGGCACGGTTCTGCACGACGGCGACGGCCTCCACCTGCTGATGGCCCAGGACTCCGCCGGCCCCTCGCCGGAGTGGCTCGACCACGCCCGGACGCCGGCCGCCCGGCTCGCCATTTCCCGGTGGCTGGCCCGGCCCGAGGGCCCCGGCGAGCCGGCCGCCGCGCCCGCCGGCCGGCGCAGCGAACGCCGCCGCGCTCCCGGCCACCGTCCCGCCGGCCCGGAGCGCGCACCGGCCGCCTCCGGCCTCGCGGTGGCCGATCTGCCCGGCGCCACCGTCCGGTTGGCCGGCTGCTGCACCCCGGTGCCGCCGGACACCGTCACCGGCTTCGCCGTCCGCGGCGGCACCGTCACCGTGCACCGCGCGCTGTGTCCCGCGGTGGCCCGGATGGCGGCGATGGGCCGGCAGCCGGTCGGGGTGCGCTGGCGGGGTGCAGGCAAGGGCGGCCCCGGTTGCCGGGTGACGCTGCTGGCCGAGGCGTTCAGCCGGCCGCACCTGCTGCCCGACCTCACCGAGGCGATCGCCGCGCAGGGCGTCGCCGTGGTCTCCGCCGCTGTGGAGCCCCCGCACGAGCAACTGGTCCGGCACACCTACACCCTTCACCTGCCGCACGCCGACGGGCTGCCCTCCCTGATGCGCGCGATGCGCCAGGTGCCCGGCGTCTTCGACGTGGTCCGGGCCGCCGCGACCGTGCGTTCCTAGGGGCCGCACGAAGGGCACCGCGCGACCGGGACAGATCGGGCGCGCGGGCGCAAGCCGGATGGCGCAGGTGCCGCTCGTTCGGGTGCCGTGCTGCCGTGCCGTCCACTTGCAGGCGGGCCGCGCTGATAGCGGTAGCCCATGTCCGTTCCCTTGCGCCGTCCCTCCCGCGAGCCCGACGGGCCCGCCCCCCACCGCACCGCCGCCGGCCGTTCCGTATCCGGCCGGACCGGCCCGCACCGCGGCCGGATCCCCCGCCGGGCCGCCGCCCTCGGCCTCGCGATCGCCGCCACCCTCGCCGCGGCCCCGCCGCCCCCCGAGCCGGAGGGCATCGGCGACCGCCTCTTCCCGACGCTCGGCAACCCCGGCTACCACGTCACCTCGTACGACATCTCCCTGGACTACTCGGGCCGCAACGACCGGCCGCTGGACGCCGTCACCGTCATCAACGCCCGGGCCGCCGCCAACCTCGACCACGTCAACCTCGACTTCGCCGCCGGTTCGGTGAGCTCCGTCCTCATCAACGGGCTGCCCGCCCGGCACGAGCAGGCCGGTGAGCACCTGGTGCTCACCCCGACCGTGCACGTCTTCCCCGGCCAGCAGCTGCGGGTCGTCGTCCACCACACCAGCGACCCGCGCGGCAAGGGCAACGGCGGCTGGATCCGCACCAAGGACGGGCTGGCGATGGCCAATCAGGCCGACGCCGCGCACCGGGTCTTCCCCTGCAACGACCACCCCTCCGACAAGGCGTACTTCACCTTCCACGTCACCGCGCCGCGCGGCCTGACGGCGGTCGCCAACGGGCTGCCTGTAGGGGAGGGCACCCGCGGCCCGCGCCGCACCTGGTCGTACCGCACCTCCCACCCCATGGCCACCGAGCTCGCCCAGGTCTCCATCGGGCGGTCCGTCGTGCTGTCGCACCGCGGTCCGCACGGGCTGCCGCTGCGCGACGTCGTCGCCGCGACCGACCGGGGCCCGCTCGCCCGTTGGCTCGCCAAGACGCCGGAGCAGATCGCCTGGATGGAGCGGAAGGTCGGGCGGTTCCCGTTCGAGACGTACGGCGTGCTGATCGCCGACGCCAGCACCGGCTTCGAATTGGAGACCCAGACCCTCTCGCTCTTCGAGAAGCGACTTTTCGGGATCGCCCAACTGCCCAGCTGGTACGTGGAGTCGGTGATGGTGCACGAGCTGTCCCACCAGTGGTTCGGCGACAGCGTCAGCCCCCGCCGCTGGTCCGACGTCTGGCTCAACGAGGCCCACGCCACCTGGTACGAGGCCCTCTACGCCCAGGAGAAGGGCGGCCCCCGCGCCTCCATGGAGGCCAGGATGCGGCACGCCTACCAGATGTCCGACGGCTGGCGGGCGGAGGCCGGCCCGCCGGCCCTGCCCAAGGTCCCCGAACAAGGCCGCAAGATCGGCATCTTCCGCCCGATGATCTACGACGGCAGCGCCCTGGTGCTCTACGCCCTACGGGACAAGATGGGCCAGGCCGGCTTCGACCGCCTGGAGCGGGAGTGGGTGGCCAAGCACCGCGACGGGGTGGCCGGCACCGCCGACTTCATCAACCTCGCCTCCGAGGTCTACGGCCACAACCTCTCCGGCTTCTTCTGGGAGTGGCTCTACGGCGCCAAGACCCCGCCGATGCCCGGCCACCCCGAGTGGAAGCCCCAGGCGGCGACCAAGCAGGCCCCGGTGAACGGGAGGACCACGGTGCAGGGGCGGACGCCGGCCAACGGGAAGGCCGCGCACACCCGCGGGCGGCAAGCCCTGGCCACACCCGGTGCAGCGCACCTCCACCGACGGTGACCGTCGGCCGGGAGCGGGCGACCCGTGGCCGGACCCCGCGCATCCGCTCGCGCGCAGCCACCCGGAAACCCGCGTGACGCCCGTCTCCCGGCCGTGCGACCATCAACGGGCCGACGACGGCCGGGCCCCGGGAATCTCCGGGACGGCCCGGACGTTGAGCAAACCGAACGGCACAGCCACCGCCAGCCCCGGCGGGACCGACCGGTCCCCGGGGCGCCCTACGACGCGAAGGATCAAATGACCTCCTCTTCTTCCCTTCCGCAGGACCGGCAGCGCCTCCCCGAGAGCCTTCGGGCCGACGCCCTGATGGAAGAGGACGTCGCCTGGAGCCACGAGATCGACGGGGAGCGCGACGGCGACCAGTACGACCGCTCCGAGCGCGCGGCACTGCGCCGCGTCGCCGGGCTCTCCACCGAGCTTGAGGACGTCACCGAGGTCGAGTACCGGCAGCTGCGCCTGGAGCGCGTGGTGCTGGTCGGCGTCTGGACGTCCGGGACGGTGCAGGACGCGGAGAACTCCCTCGCCGAGCTGGCCGCGCTGGCCGAGACCGCCGGCGCCATGGTGCTCGACGGCGTCATCCAGCGCCGCGACAAGCCCGACCCGGCCACCTACATCGGCTCCGGCAAGGCCCTGGAGCTGCGTGACATCGTGCTGGAGTCCGGGGCGGACACCGTGGTCTGCGACGGTGAGCTCTCGCCGGGCCAGCTGATCCACCTTGAGGACGTCGTCAAGGTCAAGGTGGTCGACCGCACCGCCCTGATCCTCGACATCTTCGCCCAGCACGCCAAGTCCCGGGAGGGCAAGGCGCAGGTCTCGCTGGCACAGATGCAGTACATGCTCCCCAGGCTCCGCGGTTGGGGTCAGTCGCTGTCCCGTCAGATGGGTGGCGGTGGCTCCGGCTCGGCCGGCGGCGGTATGGCCACCCGTGGTCCCGGTGAGACCAAGATCGAGACGGACCGGCGGCGGATCCGCGAGAAGATGGCGAAGATGCGCCGGGAGATCGCGGAGATGAAGACCGGCCGGGACGTCAAGCGCCAGGAGCGCCGGCGCAACAAGGTCCCCTCGGTCGCCATCGCCGGCTACACCAACGCCGGCAAGTCCTCGCTGCTGAACCGCCTCACCGGCGCCGGAGTCCTGGTGGAGAACGCCCTGTTCGCCACCCTGGACCCGACCGTCCGGCGGGCCGAGACCCCCAGCGGGCGGCTCTACACCCTCGCCGACACCGTCGGCTTCGTCCGTCACCTGCCGCACCACCTCGTCGAGGCGTTCCGCTCCACGATGGAGGAGGTCGCCGATGCCGACCTGATCCTGCACGTGGTCGACGGCTCGCACCCGGTGCCGGAGGAGCAGCTGGCGGCGGTCCGCGAGGTGATCCGCGACGTCGGTGCCACCGACGTGCCCGAGATCGTCATCGTCAACAAGGCCGACGCGGCCGACCCGTTGACGCTCCAGCGGCTGCTGCGCCAGGAGAAGCGCGCCCTGGTGGTCTCCGCCCGCACGGGCAAGGGCATCGCGGAGCTGCGCGACCTGCTCGATGCGGAACTCCCGCGTCCGCAGGTCGAGATCGAGGTGCTGGTGCCCTACACCCAGGGTGCCCTGGTCTCGCGGGCGCACGCCGAGGGCGAGGTCATCTCCGAGGAGCACACCGCCGACGGCACCATGCTCAAGGCCCGGGTCCACGAGGAACTGGCCGCCGAGTTCCGGCCGTTCGTCCAGGCCGCCTGACGGTCCGGGCGGGCGCGCGCGGCGTACGCACGAGACGACGAGGGCCCGCCCCCGGGAGACCGGGGGCGGGCCCTCGCCCTTGTGTGCCACGGGCGGGCGGCGCCGTCGACGCCGCCCGCTCACACCGCTACTGCTGGTTCGCCCACTTCTTGCTCATCGCGTCGAAGAGGGACTTGGCCTCGGCGCCCAGGTGCGGGCCGGCCGACCAACGGGCCGGGCGCGGCCCCATCGACATGTTGGAGACCAGCACCGGCTTGCCGTCCGAGCCCTTGATGAACCAGGGGCCACCGGACGAACCGCCGGTCATGGTGCAGCCGATGCGGTACATGGTCGGCTTCTTGGCGTCCAGCGACAGCCGGGTCGGCTTGTCGGTGCAGGACTGCTGCACCGCACCGTCGAACGGCGGCTCGGCCGGGTACCCCTGCGCCGTCAGGCTCGGGATCTTCGACATCGCCGGCGCGTTGAAGTCGACGGCGTAGGCGCCACCGGCCATCTCCTCCAGCGACTTGCCGCCGGTGTTCTCCTCCGGCTTCACGTGCATCAGCGCGAAGTCGTACGGGGCCATCGGGACGCCCGGCACGGCGCCGCCGTCCTTGATCCACTCCTTGGACGTCGACATGTCGTCCGCCCACCACTTGCCCGACGGGACCCGGTCCTCGAACGGGGTGGTCTTCATCTGGGTGGCCGGTGCCCCGGTCCGGTTGAAGTTCGGGACGAACATCATGTTCCGGTACCAACCGCCGTTCTTGCCGGCGTGCACGCAGTGCGCGGCGGTCCACACGAGGTTGGACTTGCCCGGGTGCGCCGGGTCCTTGACCACGGTGGCGGAGCAACGGGACTCGCCCTGCGGCGTGCTGAACAGCAGCAGGCCGACGCCCGGCGCGGAGGCGGTGTAGGGCGTCTTCACCGGCTGCGCGGCGACCGCCGCCGGCTCCGGGTCGGTCTTGCCCTGGTCCTCGGTGATGTCAGAGGGCTTGCTGGGATCCTGGGGCGGCTTGACCTTGTCGATCTTGTCCGGGTTCCAGAAGTTCTTGATGATCGGGTTGATGAACTCCCCGGCTTCCCGGAGCCACTTGTCCTTGTCCCAGTTCTTCCACTCCCCGTTCTTCCACTTGTCCAGGTCGACGCCGTGCTGCTTGAGCTTGTCCTGGAGATCCTTGGGGATCTTGATCGCGCCCCCGCCCGAGGTGTCCTGGGCGGCCTCGGTGGGCTTGGCGTCCGCGTTGTCGCCCGACGGTCCGCAACCGGTCGCGGTCAGCGCCACGACGGCGGTGAGCGCGGCGGCGGCCAGGACGGGGGACCTGCGGGCGCGCAGCGCCCTCCTCCCGGGGCGGTGAGGGGCGGCGGGCGGGCGTATCGGTCGCATGGGCGGAATCTCCCCCTGTGTCAAACGGATTGAGCCGGTCCGGCTCAGGAGTGGAGCCCCCGTCGCGGGCCTTGTCATGAACCGCAAGATCCGGGTGCAGCCCCCCACTATGCCGGTGACCGGGGGGACGACGGTACCCGGGGCCCCGGTTCCCGCCGTCAAGGATCTTGACGCCGCCCCGTGTTCCCACGCCGGTGCCGTCGTTGGTACGTACGGGGGACGGCCGGGCTGCCCGTCGGCCGCAGCGGTATCCAGCAGTTCACCAGCCAGGAGGACACAACTGCCGTGGCGTTGACCGAAATCGTGCCGGCGGCCGCACCGCCGGCCCACGGGGGGATCCTGCGCCGCCAGGCCCTGCGTGAGTCCGCCGCCCGCACGTATGCGCGCTCGCTGCCGATCGTCCCGGTGCGCGCCCGCGGGCTGACCATCGAGGGCGCCGACGGCCGGCGCTACCTCGACTGCCTCTCGGGGGCCGGCACGTTGGCGCTCGGCCACAATCACCCCGTGGTCCTGGAGGCCATCCGCGCCGTCCTCGACTCCGGTGCGCCGCTGCACGTCCTCGACCTGGCGACCCCGGTCAAGGACGCCTTCACCACGGAGCTGTTCGCCACTCTGCCCGGGGAGTTGGCCGAAAAGGGGCGGATCCAGTTCTGCGGCCCGGCCGGCACCGACGCCGTCGAGGCCGCCTTCACCCTCGTCCGCGCCGCCACCGGCCGCCAGGGACTCGCGGCCTTCTCCGGCGCCTACCACGGCATGACCGCCGACGCCCTGGCCGCCTCCGCCGGGGCCCGGCACCCCGGCGTGACCCGGCTTCCCTACCCCTACGCCTACCGCTGCCCGTTCGGGGCCGGCGGCGAGCACGGCGCCGAACTCTCCGCCCGTTGGACCGAGAACCTCCTCGACGACCCCAAGGGCGGGGTGCCCCGGCCCGCCGGAATGATCCTCGAACCGGTCCAGGGCGAGGGCGGCGTGATCCCCGCCCCGGCCGGCTGGCTGCGCCGGATGCGGGAGATCACCGCCGCCCGCGACATCCCGCTGATCGTCGACGAGGTGCAGACCGGCGTCGGCCGCACCGGCACCTTCTGGGCCGTGGAACAGAGCGGCATCGTGCCCGACGTGCTCGTGCTGTCCAAGGCGATCGGCGGCAGCCTGCCGCTCGCGGTCGTCGTCTACCGCGAGGAGTTGGACGCCTGGCGCCCCGGCGCGCACGCCGGCACCTTCCGCGGCAACCAACTCGCCATGGCCGCCGGCACCGCCACCCTCGCCTACGTCCGCCGCAACGGCCTGGCCGCCCGCGCCGCCGAGCTCGGCGCCACGATGCTCGCCCGGCTCCGTGAGGTCGCCGCCGCCCATGACTGCATCGGCGACGTCCGCGGCAGCGGGCTGATGCTCGGCGTCGAACTCGTCGACCGGGACGCCGACGCCGACCCGCTCGGCGCCCGCCCCGCCGCCCCGGCGCTCGCCGCCGCCGTCCAACAGGCGTGTCTGGACCGCGGCTTGATCGTCGAACTCGGCGGCCGGCACTCCGCCGTCGTCCGCCTGCTGCCACCCCTGACCCTCACCGACGAACAGGCGGACGCGGTCCTCGACCGGCTCGCCGACGCCATCGCGGCGGCCGTCCGCGCCACCCCCGGGCCCCCGAGCTCACCCCCCACCCCCCTGCGAGGCACCCCCGCATGAACGAACGCCCCGGCCACGACGGCACCCAGGCCGCCGAACGGTTCCCCGCCCACCCACCGGGCGCCGGCCTCGTCGAACCGGCCGTCCCCCGCCAACAGCGCCGCCCCGGTGACGACACCTGCCACCAACAGACCCCGGCCGCCGGCCATCGCGGCGCCCACGACCCCGTGCGCCACCCCGACGCCGACCCCCTCGACCACCCGGACCCGGCCGTCGCCGCCGACGCCGCCGGCATCGAGAACCTGCTGCGCTGCTGGATCCGGGAGCACGACACCCCCCGCCCCGCCGGCGGCCGGCTGCGGCTGGCCCTGCACGCCAGCGCCACCGCCCTGCACGTCCCCGTCCGCCACTGGTCGCCCACCGGCTGGCACCGCCTGGGCGCCCCCACCCTCGAAGGCACCCCGCCCGGCTCCGCCCCGTTGGACGCCGTCACCCTCGCCGCGCTGCTGCGCCGAGAGGCCGCACACGGCGGCGACCGGCGGGCCTCGGACGGCGGCGAACACCGGGTTGCCGACGGCGACGAACCGCCCGGCGCGCAGGCCCCGCAGGCCCCGGACGGCGACGGCGCCGAACTGGTCGGCCGGGTCGCCAACTCCGTGCGCACCACCGCCCTGTTCATCGCCGACCGGCGCGCCCACCCCGCGCAGGACCCGGGCTCCCGTTTCCTCGACGCCGAGCAGTCGCTCCTCCTGGGCCACCCCCTGCACCCCACACCCAAGAGCCGCGAGGGCCTCACCGACGCCGAGGTCCACGCCTATTCGCCCGAACTCCGCGGCTCCTTCCCGCTCCACTGGATGGCCGTCGACCGCTCCGCCGTCGCCGCCGACTCCGCCTGGACCGAGCGCGGCCGCACCGTGCCCGCCGGACAGCTCGCCGCCCAACTGGCCGGCGACGGGCTCCCGTTGCCCGAGGGTACCGTGCCGCTGCCGCTCCACCCCTGGCAGGCCCGGGACCTCGCCACCCGCCCGGAGGTCGCCGCCCTGCGCGACGCCGGACTGCTGCACGACCTCGGCCCGCACGGCCCCCACTGGCACCCCACCTCCTCCGTCCGCACCGTCTGCCGCCCCGGGGCGCCCGCGATGCTCAAGCTCTCCCTGGGCGTGCGCATCACCAACTCCCGCCGGGAGAACCTCCGCAAGGAACTGCTGCGCGGCGTCGAGGTCCACCGGCTGCTGCGCACCGGACTCGCCGCGCAGTGGCAGGCCGCCTTCCCCACCGCCCCCGGCTTCGACATCGTCCGCGACCCCGCCTACCTCGCCGTCGACGGACCGGACGGCACCCCCGTCCAGGGCCTGGACGTCGTCATCCGCCACCAGCCCTTCGACGCCGACGACGACGCCGTCTGCATCGCCGGGCTCACCGCGCCGCGCCCCTGGCCCGACCACGGTGCGATGCGCTCCCGTCTGGAGAGCGTCATCGGCGCGCTCAGCGCCCGCACCGGCCGGCCGGCCGGCGCGGTGGCCACGGAGTGGTTCCTGCGCTACCTCGAAGCCGTCGTCCGGCCCGTGCTCTGGCTCGACGGGACGGCCGGCGTCGCCCTGGAGGCCCACCAACAGAACACCCTCGTCCTCTTGGACGCCGAGGGCTGGCCCGTAGGCGGCCGCTACCGCGACAACCAGGGCTACTACTTCCGCACCTCCCGCCGCGCGGAACTGGACCGGCGCCTGCCCGGCATCGGCACCGCCAGCGACACCTTCGTCGCCGACGACGTCACCGACGAGCGCTTCGCCTACTACCTCGGCATCAACAACGTCCTCGGCCTCATCGGGGCGTTCGGCGCCGCCCGGTTGATCCGCGAGGAGCTTCTGCTCGCCGCCTTCCGGCGGTTCCTCACCGACGCCGCGGCGGCCCCCGCCGCGCACCGCTCCACCCTGCCCGAGCTGCTGCTGACCGCCCGCACCCTGCGCTGCAAGGCCAACCTCGCGACCCGGCTGCACGGCCTGGACGAGCTCGTCGGCCCGGTGGACACCCAGTCCGTCTACGTCACCGTCCCCAACCCGCTCGTGCCCTAGGCCCTGTTGACCCCAGCCCCCACAGGAGAGCGTCACGTGTCCCCGACCGAATCCGGCCTCACCTCCCCGCCGGAGGCACCCCACGGCGACCCGCCCGCGCCCCACCCCGGCGCGGCTCCGCCCGCCGCTCCCACCCCGGCCGCGGGCCCGCTGCTGGACGACCTGGCCGCCTGGCCGCCGGCGGACACCCCCGCCGGGCCGTTCGCCCTCGTCCCCGTGGAGCTGGGACGCGACCTGGACCGGATCGTCGCCTGGATGAACGAGCCGGCCGTGCACGCCTTTTGGGAGCTGGCCGGGCCCCCGGAGACCACCGCCGCCCATCTGCGCGCCCAACTGGACGGCGACGGCCGCAGCGTGCCGTGCCTGGGCGTGCTGGACGGCGTCCCGATGAGCTACTGGGAGATCTACCGCGCCGACCTGGACCGCGTCGCCCGCTACTACCCGGCGCGGCCCCACGACACCGGAATCCACCTGCTGTTGGGGGCCGGCCGCGACCGCGGGCGCGGCCTGGGCACCGCGCTGCTGCGCGCCACCGCCGACCTCGTCCTGGACCGCCGCCCGCGGTGCGGACGCGTGATCGCCGAACCCGACCTCCGCAACACCCCCTCCGTCGCGGCCTTCCTGGGCGCCGGCTTCCGCTATGAGGAGGAGATCCAACTGCCCGAGAAACGCGCGGCGTTGATGGTCCGCGACCGCGCCCACCGCCACCATCTCTGACCCCGGGGCCGTCCGTCGACGGCCCCGACCCCGTCCGCCATCCATCCCGCCGGCCCGGTTGTCCCCCGCACGTGCCCGGCCGGTCCCGCACCGAGGAGTCCCACCTTGCCTCCTGTGTCTCGTCCCTCCGCTCCCGCCGGTCGGCCCGGCCCGTCCGCCGCGTCCGGGCCCGGCCCGTCGCAGGACGCCTGGCAACGTGCCGCCCGCCGGCTGTTCGCCAAGACCCTCGGGGAGTTCGCCTACGAGGAGATCCTCACCCCCGAACCCGACGGCCCGGCCCCCGACGGTCGCACCCGCTACCGCCTGCCCGTCACCGACGACCTCACCTACCGCTTCACCGCCCGCAGAGGTGCCTACGGGCACTGGTCCGTCGACCCCGGCTCGATCACCCCGCACGCCGATCCCCTCCTCTTCCTGACCCGGGCCCACGACACCGTCCTGGGCCTATCCGGCGACACCACCGGCCACCTCATCCGCGAACTCACCGCCACCCTCGCCGCCGACACCCGCCTGGACGCCACCGCGCTCAGCGCCGCCGACCTCGCCGACCTCGACTACGCCGCGCTCGAAGGCCATCAGACCGGCCACCCCTGGCTGGTCGCCAACAAGGGCCGGCTCGGCTTCTCCGCCGCCGACGCGGAGACCTGGGCCCCCGAGGCCCGCACCCCGCAGCGGCTGCCCTGGCTCGCCGCCCACCGCCGCATCGCCCACTACCGCGGCGTCCCCGCGCTCGCCACCCCCGATCGCCTCTACGACGGGGAACTCGACCCCGCCACCGCACACGCCTTCGCCGCCACCCTCGCCGACGCCGGCCGCGACCCGGCCGACTACCTCTACCTCCCCGTCCACCCCTGGCAGTGGGACGAGACCATCGCCCCGCTCTTCGCCCCGCAACTCGCCGACGGATCCATCATCGCGCTGCCCACTGACAACGACCTCCGCCTCCCGCAGCAGTCGATCCGCACCTTCCTCAACCTCACCCGCCCCCAGGCGCGCACCGTCAAACTCCCGCTGTCCATCCTCAACACCCTGGTCTGGCGCGGCCTGCCCACCGAACGGACCCTCGCCGCCCCCGCCGTCACCGGCTGGATGCACTCCCTGCGCGACGGCGATACGTATCTGCGCGACGAGACGCGGGTGATCCTGCTCGGCGAGACCGCCTCCGTCACCGTCGAGCACCCCCTCTACGACCGGCTGCCCGGAGTCCCGTACCAGTACAAGGAGTTGCTCGGCTGCATCTGGCGGGAGCCGCTCACCCGCTACCTCCTACCGGGGGAGCGCGCCCGCACGTTGGCCTCACTGCTCCAGACCGACCCCACGGGCCGCGCGCTGACCGCGGAACTGGTGGACCGCTCCGGTCTGACCCCGCACGGCTGGCTGGCCCGGCTCTTCGCCGCCCTCCTGCCGCCCCTGTTGCACTTCCTCTACCAGTACGGCACGGTCTTCTCCCCGCACGGCGAGAACGCCATCGTCGTCTTCGACGAGAACGACATCCCCACCCGGCTGGCCATGAAGGACTTCGTCGACGACGTCAACACCAGCGCCCAGCCGCTGCCGGAGCACGACGGTATGCCGGACGACGTCCGGGCGGTGCTGCTCACCGAACCCCCGGCATTTCTCACCCAGTTCATCCACTCCGGCCTGTTCGTCGGCGTCTTCCGTTATCTCGCGCCGCTGTGCGAGGACCAACTGGGCGTTCCCGAGGGGGAGTTCTGGTCACTCGTCCGGGCGGAGATCCTGCGGCACCACGAGCGCTTCCCGCACCTCAAGGAGCGGCAGGAGACCTTCGACCTGCTCACCCCGGAGATCGAGCGGCTGTGTCTGAACCGCAACCGGCTGCACGTGGACGGTTACCGCGACCGCCGGGACCGCCCGCACGCCGCCGTCCACGGCACCGTCCCCAATCCCCTGCACGCCCCGTGACCGACCCTGCTGTCAGTGGTCCCGCGTAGGCTTGCAGACGCTATGACGAAGCCCTCTCTCCCCGATCTGCTCCATGCCGCCGTCACCGCCGTCGGCGGCACCGAGCGGCCCGGCCAGGTGGCCATGGCCGAGGCCGTCGCCGAGGCCGTGGACGACAACGCCCACCTGTTGGTACAGGCCGGCACCGGCACCGGAAAGTCCCTCGGCTATCTGGTGCCGGCGCTGGCCCATGGTGAGCGCGTGGTGATCGCCACGGCCACCCTCGCCCTCCAGCGCCAGCTCGTCGAGCGCGATCTGCCGCGGACGGTCGAGGCGCTGCATCCGCAGCTGCGCCGCCGGCCGCAGTTCGCGATGCTCAAGGGGCGCTCCAACTACGTCTGTCTGCACCGCCTCCACGAGGGCGCCCCGCAGGACGAGGAGGACGGCCTCTTCGACGTCTTCGAGCAGGCGGCGCCCACCAGCAAGCTGGGCCAGGACCTGCTGCGGCTGCGGGACTGGGCGGACGAGACGGAGACCGGCGACCGCGACGACCTGACCCCCGGCGTCTCCGACCGCGCCTGGGGCCAGGTGTCGGTCTCGTCCCGGGAGTGCGTGGGCGCGTCGAAGTGTGCGTACGGCGCGGAGTGCTTCGCCGAGGCGGCCCGGGAGCGGGCCAAGCTGGCCGACGTGGTGATCACCAACCACGCGCTGCTGGCGATCGACGCCATCGAGGGCGCCCCGGTCCTGCCGCAGCACGAGGTGCTGATCATCGACGAGGGCCACGAGCTGGTCTCCCGGGTCACCGGCGTGGCCACCGGCGAGCTCACCCCCGGCCAGGTCAACCGCGCGGTCCGCCGCGCCGCCAAGCTGGTCAACGAGAAGGCCGCCGACCAGCTCCAGACCGCCGCCGAGACCTTCGAGCGGCTGATGGAGCTGGCACTGCCCGGCCGCCTGGAGGAGATCCCCGAGGAGCTGGGGTACTGCCTGATGGCGCTGCGGGACGCCGCCCGCACGGTGATCGTCGCGCTCGGCTCCACCCGCGACAAGTCCGTCCAGGACGAGGACGCCGTCCGCAAGCAGGCCCTGGCCTCGGTGGAGAACGTCCACGACGTCGCCGAGCGGATCGCCAACGGCTCCGAGTACGACGTGGTCTGGTACGAGCGCCATGAGCCCCGCGGCGGAGCCGCCTATCGATTCAGCGGCGCCTCGCTGCGGGTGGCCCCGCTGTCGGTCTCCGGCCTGCTGCGGGAGAAGCTGTTCACCGACCGCTCCGTGGTGCTGACCTCCGCCACCCTCAAGCTGGGCGGCGACTTCAACGGCGTGGCCGCCTCGTTGGGCCTGGGCCCGGAGGGCACCGCGGGCGAGGACGAGCCGGTGTGGAAGGGCCTGGACGTCGGCTCGCCCTTCGACTACGGCAAGCAGGGCATCCTCTACGTCGCCAAGCACCTCGCCCAGCCCGGCCGGGAGGGCAGCCGCGACGACATGCTGGACGAGCTGGCGGATCTGATCGAGGCGGCCGGCGGCCGGACGCTGGGGCTGTTCTCCTCGATGCGGGGTGCCCAGGCCGCGGCGGAGGCGATGCGCGGCCGGCTGGACATGCCGGTCCTGCTCCAGGGCGAGGAGACGCTCGGCGAGCTGATCCGGACGTTCGCCGCGGACGCCCGGACGTGTCTGTTCGGCACGCTGTCGCTGTGGCAGGGCGTGGATGTCCCGGGCCCCAACTGCCAGTTGGTGGTGATGGACCGGGTGCCGTTCCCGCGGCCGGACGACCCGCTGATGAGCGCCCGGCAGAAGGCCGTGGAGGAGGCCGGCGGCAACGGCTTCATGGCGGTCGCGGCGACCCATGCCGCGCTGCTGATGGCCCAGGGCGCGGGCCGTCTGGTCCGGGCCACCGGCGACCGCGGCGTGGTCGCGGTGCTGGACCCGCGGGTGGAGCGGGCCCGCTACGGCTCCTTCCTCCGCAAGTCCATGCCGGACTTCTGGTACACCACCGACCGGAATCAGGTCCGCCGCTCGCTGGCCCGCATCGACCAGGCGGCCAAGGAGGCCGAGGCGGCGGAGAAGTAGCGGAGGCGGGACCGGGGGAGCGCGACGGGCCCCGCGGCAGCGCCTCCCGCGCAGTACAGAGGCCGGACAGTACGCAGTACAGAGGCCGGACAGTACAGAGCCCCGGGACGGAACCGGCGCAGTGGTTCCGTCCCGGGGCCCGGTCGTGGGCGGCCTCAGACCCGGCGCAGCACCGCGACCACCTTGCCGAGGATGGTCGCCTCGTCGCCGGGGATGGGCTGGTACGCGGCGTTGTGCGGCAGCAGCCACACATGGCCGTCCTCGCGCTTGAAGCGCTTGACGGTGGCCTCGCCGTCGAGCATGGCAGCGACGATGTCGCCGTTCTCGGCGACCGGCTGGCGGCGGACGGTGACCCAGTCGCCGTCGCAGATGGCCGCCTCGATCATCGAGTCGCCCACGACCTTCAGCACGAACAGCTCGCCGTCGCCGACCAGTTGGCGGGGGAGCGGGAAGACGTCCTCGACGGACTCCTCGGCCAGGATCGGGCCGCCGGCCGCGATCCGGCCGACCAGCGGGACGTAGGACGCGGCGGGCTTGCCGGCGGTCTCCGTCGCCGTGCTCGTCGGCTGGTCCGAGGCGCGGACCTCGTACGCCCGCGGGCGGTGCGGGTCGCGCCGGAGGAAGCCCTTCCGTTCCAGGGCCATCAGCTGGTGTGCGACGGAGGAGGTGCTGGAGAGCCCGACGGCCTGGCCGATCTCTCGCATCGACGGCGGATAGCCGCGCCGCTGCACCGAATCCCGGATCACCTCGATCACCCGGCGCTGGCGGTCGGTGAGCCCGGAGCTGTCGGCACGAATACCCGGAGGGCGACCCGGCAACGAGCGGGTGGGCTTGTGCTCTTCGGAGTCCGACGTGGTCTCGTCCATCGGCCGCGGTGCCCTTTGCGGTTGCTCGAATCGGCTCTGGGAGTGGCTTTGTGCGGTGATGGTCGCGCTGTCTGCGGTGGTGGTCACGTCGGCCCCTCTCGAAATGTTCTCCCTAGTTAGCCAACGGTAGTTGCTTTCGAAAGGTTGCGCCAAACACACGTTCGAGTGAAAAATTCCGCGATTGGCTGACCTGATCTAGCAGTGCGGTGTATAGCCGAATGGCAATTCGGAGCCCCGGGGTGCCCGGCCTCGGATTCCCCTCTGGATTCCGCTCCGGAATGCCGTCCGGAACCCGCCGGGAAAGGGCGGCCGACGACGCCGCGACGACGGTCCGCCGCGGCGTCGCCGATTGTGTCATCCCCGCCCCTCCGGCCCCCGCGCCGGGTGGCTTCCCGTACCCTCTTGGACGGCCCGCACCCGCACCGCCAACGCGACACGCGGTAGGCAGATATAAGCGGCCCGACACCACATCTAGTGCTTAGATGCGGTCGGCCGCCTACAAGTTGTGGTGCCGGGTCCGTCGGGCCCCAGGGATCGCCTATGCTGGTGGCTGCTCCGAAGGGCCCGCAGGGACCGGCCGGAGGTGTCCGTCGTCGTACGCCGGTTCTCTTTGGCGTGCGTCCGTTTCCGAGGGTTGAGGAGGGTGGAGCCATGCACTGCCCCTTCTGCAGGCACCCGGACAGCCGGGTCGTCGACAGCCGCACCACGGACGACGGGACGGCGATCCGCCGCCGGCGCCAGTGCCCCGACTGCTCCCGCCGCTTCACGACCGTCGAGACGGCGTCGTTGATGGTGATCAAGCGGAGCGGGGTCACCGAGCCCTTCAGTCGCACCAAGGTCATCGCGGGCGTGCGCAAGGCGTGCCAGGGTCGTCCGGTCACCGAGGACGCCCTCGCCAAGCTCGGCCAGCGGGTCGAGGAGGCGGTGCGCGCCACCGGCAGCGCCGAACTGACCACCCATGACGTCGGGCTCGCCATACTGGGCCCGCTGCAGGAACTCGACCTCGTCGCGTACCTGCGCTTCGCGTCCGTCTACCGGGCGTTCGACTCACTTGAGGACTTCGAGGCGGCCATCGCCGAGCTGCGCGAGCAGCGCGAGCAGGGGCCGCCCGCGCACGGCGGGGCTGACGAGGAGGCCGGCGAGCCGGTCGTTCCCGTGCCCGCCACCGCTGCCGACTAGAGCTCGGCGAGCATCCAGACCTGAGCCGGGACGAGAGCAGGGCGTCCCGACTCCGGAAAGACATACACCGTGCCACGGAATTTGTGTGCACATATGGGCGTTTGCCCGTATACAGGGAGGCGGAATGACAGAGACGACGAGCGGCCCGGCACGAGGCTCCCGCGCCAAGGGCAGCAAGGCGAGCAAGGGTCTGCGCATCGAGCGCATCCACACCACCCCCGGCGTGCATCCGTACGACGAGGTCGAGTGGGCGCGCCGTGACGTCGTCATGACCAACTGGCGCGACGGCTCGGTCAACTTCGAGCAGCGTGGCGTCGAGTTCCCCGAGTTCTGGTCGGTGAACGCGGTCAACATCGTCACGAGCAAGTACTTCCGCGGCGCGGTGGGTTCCCCCAACCGCGAGTCGAGCCTCAAGCAGCTCATCGACCGCGTGGTCAAGACGTACCGCAAGGGCGGTGAGGAGAACGGTTACTTCGCCTCCCCGGCTGACGCCGAGATCTTCGAGCACGAGCTGGCCTACGCCCTGCTCCACCAGATCTTCAGCTTCAACTCCCCGGTGTGGTTCAACGTCGGCACCAAGCAGCCGCAGCAGGTCAGCGCCTGCTTCATCCTCTCCGTGGACGACTCCATGGAGTCGATCCTGGACTGGTACAAGGAAGAGGGGATGATCTTCAAGGGCGGCTCCGGTGCCGGCCTGAACCTCTCCCGCATCCGCTCCTCCAAGGAGCTGCTCTCCTCCGGCGGCAACGCCTCCGGCCCGGTCTCCTTCATGCGCGGCGCCGACGCCTCCGCCGGCACCATCAAGTCCGGTGGCGCCACCCGTCGCGCGGCCAAGATGGTCGTCCTCGACGTCGACCACCCCGACGTCGAGGCGTTCATCGAGACCAAGGTCAAGGAAGAGGAGAAGATCCGCGCGCTGCGCGACGCGGGCTTCGACATGGACCTGGGCGGCGACGACATCGCGTCCGTCCAGTACCAGAACGCCAACAACTCGGTCCGCGTGAACGACGAGTTCATGAAGGCCGTCGAGACCGGCGCCAACTTCGGCCTGCGCGGCCGGCTCACCGGTGAGGTCATCGAGGAGGTCGACGCCAAGTCGCTCTTCCGCAAGATGGCCGAGGCCGCCTGGGCCTGCGCCGACCCCGGCATCCAGTACGACGACACCATCAACCACTGGCACACCTCGCCGGAGTCGGGCCGCATCACCGCGTCCAACCCGTGCAGCGAGTACATGCACCTGGACAACTCCTCGTGCAACCTCGCCTCGCTCAACCTCCTGAAGTTCCTCCGCGACGACGACCTGGGCAACCAGTCCTTCGACGCCGCGCGGTTCGCCAAGGTCGTCGAGCTGGTCATCACGGCCATGGACATCTCGATCTGCTTCGCGGACTTCCCGACCCAGAAGATCGGCGAGACCACCCGCGCCTACCGCCAGTTGGGCATCGGCTACGCCAACCTCGGCGCCCTGCTGATGGCCACCGGTCACGCCTACGACTCCGACGGCGGCCGTGCCCTGGCCGGTGCCATCACCTCGCTGATGACCGGCACCTCCTACAAGCGCTCCGCCGAACTGGCCGCCATCGTCGGCCCGTACGACGGCTACGCCCGCAACGCCGACGCCCACAAGCGCGTCATGAAGCAGCACGCGGACGCCAACGCCGCGGCCAAGCGCATGGACGACCTGGACAACCCGGTCTGGGCGGCGGCCACCGAGGCGTGGCAGGACGTGCAGCGCCTCGGCGAGAAGAACGGCTTCCGCAACGCCCAGGCGTCGGTGCTGGCCCCCACCGGCACCATCGGCCTGATGATGGACTGCGACACCACCGGCGTCGAGCCGGACCTGGCGCTGGTCAAGTTCAAGAAGCTGGTCGGCGGCGGCTCCATGCAGATCGTGAACAACACGGTCCCCAAGGCGCTCAAGCGGCTCGGCTACCAGCCCGAGCAGGTCGAGGCGATCGTCGCCCACATCGCCGACCACGGCAATGTCATCGACGCCCCCGGCCTCAAGCCGGAGCACTACGAGGTCTTCGACTGCGCCATGGGCGAGCGCTCCATCTCCCCGATGGGTCACGTCCGCATGATGGCCGCGGCCCAGCCGTTCCTGTCCGGTGCGATCTCCAAGACGGTCAACGTCCCGGAGTCGGCCACCGTCGAGGAGATCGAGGACGTCTACTACCAGGGCTGGAAGCTCGGCCTGAAGGCGCTGGCGATCTACCGCGACAACTGCAAGGTCGGTCAGCCGCTCTCCGCCAAGAAGAAGGAGGAGGAGAAGAAGGCCGAGGCCGCCGAGCAGCCCGCCGAGAAGAAGGTCGTCGAGTACCGCCCGGTCCGCAAGCGCCTGCCGAAGGGCCGTCCCGGCATCACCACCTCCTTCACGGTCGGTGGCGCCGAGGGTTACATGACCGCCAACTCCTACCCGGACGACGGTCTCGGCGAGGTCTTCCTGAAGATGTCCAAGCAGGGCTCGACCCTCGCGGGCATGATGGACGCCTTCTCCATCGCGGTGTCGGTCGGCCTCCAGTACGGCGTGCCGCTGGAGACCTACGTCTCGAAGTTCGTCAACATGCGCTTCGAGCCGGCCGGCATGACCGACGACCCGGACGTGCGGATGGCGCAGTCGATCGTCGACTACATCTTCCGCCGACTGGCGCTGGACTTCCTGCCGTTCGAGACCCGCTCGGCGCTGGGCATCCACTCCGTCGAGGAGCGTCAGCGTCACCTGGAGACCGGTTCGTACGAGCTGCCCGAGGACGAGGTCGACGTCGAGGGCCTGGCCCAGTCGGCCCCGAAGGTCGAGGCGCCCAAGCAGTCCGGCTCGTCGAACCAGGTCGTCGAGGAGAGCGCCGCGCCGGCCCCCAAGCAGGCGCACACCAACGCCGAACTGGTGGAGATGCAGCTGGGCATCAACGCGGACGCCCCGCTCTGCTTCTCCTGCGGCACCAAGATGCAGCGGGCCGGTAGCTGCTACCTGTGCGAGGGCTGCGGCTCGACCAGCGGTTGCAGCTGAGCCCGGAGCCCCGATGGGGCGGCGGCCGATGAGCGGTCGCCGGGCATGAGTTGAGCACTACCAGGGCGGCGGAGTCCGGTGAGAAACCGGGCTCCGCCGCTTTGGCGTGGGTGGGGTCCGCGTGAATCTGCGCGCCTGGTGTGTGGCGTGTGGCGTGTGGTGTGCGCGACGCGTGGCTTAGGGGAGGAACTGGGTGACGGTCCGGGTGAAGCGTTCCGGGTCGTCGAGCCACGGGAAGTGGCCGGCGCCCGGTTGGACGACGACCGTGGCGCCGGGCAGGAGTGCGGCGATCTCCGCGGCGACGCGGGGCAACGGGCCACCGTCCAACTCGCCTACGAGGAGCAGCACCGGCACCCGTCGCGCCGCCGGCGCCGCCAGGGCGGCCCGGGTCGCGGCCGGCTCGAAGGCGCCGGCGGACGCATACCGCTCGGCCGCACCCTCGTTGGTCTGCGGGACCTCGCTGGCGGCGTGCGCGTGGGCCGTCTTGTCCCAACGCCCGTAGAAGAACGGGGCGATGGCGTCCCAGTCGGCCTCCGTGGGGGTGCCGGACCAGACCGCCTCGTAGGAGCGGCGGGCGGCCGGGAACCACGGCTCGGCGGATCGCAGCGCGGCCGCCTCCCGACGGTGCGCCTCGGTGAAGTCGACACCGAGGGCGCGCGCCCGGGCGGTGACCAGGGTGAGGCTGCGGACCCGCGCCGGAAAACGGGCGGCGTAAAGCAGGGCGAGATCACCGGCCGCGGAATGCGCGAGGACGTCGACGCATTCGAGACCGAGGTGTGCGCGGAGCGCCTCGACGTCATCCACCTGTCGGTCGCAGCGGTAGGTCGCCGGGTCGGCGGGAATGCCGGACGCGCCGGTGCCGCGCAGATCGAGCCGGATCAATCTGCGGTGCTCCGCCAGGCCACCCAGATCGCCGAGATAGGCGGAGGCGCGCATGGGGCCGCCGGGGAGGCAGAGCAGGGGTTCGCCTTTGTCCTTTCCCTGGACGTGATAGGCGAGCACGGTCCCGTCGACCGCGGTGAAGACTGGCATGGCCGTAATCCTGGACGGGGGTGAAGGGCGGGGCAAGTGGTTATGGGAGGTGATGAGGTGGCTGGTCAGGGTGGGGGAGTGGGAGTGGTGGGAACTGGTGAGAAAGGTGGTGGGGAGTGGGGCGGAAATTGCTTTAGGGGGTGGGGTGTTGGGGTTTCTGTTGGGGGTGAGGTGCCCCTAGTGGACCGTAGCGGCCCGTAGTGGACCGTTCCCGAGTGCGCTTGTGTCGCTCCGCCCTCAGTGGGGTTGTCCTTGGTTAATGGGGTTGTCCTTGGTTAAGCCGTCCGCCCTTAGGTGGGCTGTTCTCAGTTGGACTGTCCTGAGTTGGGTTGTCGTTGTTCTCGGCTGGGGTGGGGCGTCGGCTGCTCGCCAGGAGGAGCGTGTGGAGCAGCGCCGCCGCGATCTGGAGGGCGGCGATCGCCAGGAGCAGGGTGGGCGGCGGTAGTGCCGTGGTCAGCCCCGTGAGGCCCGCGCCGCAGGCCGCCGCCGTGATCTTCAGGCCGGCTCCCAGGGTGAACACCTGCGCTCGTACGGCAGTCGGGGCGTGGTCGGCCCGGATCCGCAACGTCGCGGTCAGCAACGGCCCGTCGCACAGCCCGGCCACGACGAACAGCACCACGACGGCCTCGGGCCACGGCACCAACGCGGCGGCAGCGAGCGCCGCCCCGGTGCCCAACAGGGAAACCGTGGCCATCAGTTGGGATGTCACGCGGGGCCGCCACCGGGCCACCGCCAGCGCCCCGGTGAGCGCTCCTGCGGCGAACGCGGTCATCAGGGCGCCGCCGCTGCCCGGATGGCCACGATGGGCGGCGAGCAGCACCGTGGTGGTGGTCAGTCCGCCGATCCCGACGAACGCCAGGCAGGTGGCGGCGGTGATCGCCCGCAGCTCCCGGACGCGGACCACGGCGGACAGGCCGGCGGCGGTCCCGGGCCGTACGGCGGCCGTGCCGGGCCCGTCGTGTTGTGGACGGGCGCCGGGTCGCTCGCGCCCGCGGAAGAGGCCGAGGGACAGCGCGGCGGCGACCGTTGCCGCCCCGGCGAGGAGCCCCATCGCCGGGCCCGGTGACCACAGCGCGGCCAGCACGCTGACGACGGCCGGACCGGCGACCGAGGCGGCGTTGTAGACCGCGGCATCCAGCCCGTAGGCGCGGTCGCGCGCCGGTCCCTCGGGAACCAAGTCGGCTACGAGTCCCGACAGTCCGCCGGACACCACCGGGCCGCAGCAGCCGCCGAGGAGGGCCACGGCCAGCGTCACTGGTACGGGGGCGCGCCCGGTGAGCAGCGCCAACGCGGCGATGGCCGCGGCGAACCCGCCCAGGGCCGCGAGATGGAACAACCGAGGTCGTCGGGTGCGCCCGGCGAGGGTGCCCACCAGGGGAGCGGCAAGTACGTGCGGTGCCATCCAGGCGGCGAGGACGAACGCCCCTTGGGCGGCGCTCCCGGTACGGGCGAGCGCCAACAGCACCGCCGCCACGGCCATGCCCTCCTCGGCCAGCCGCGCGAACAGTGCAACGGCCAGATAGCGCGGTAACCCGGGACGGCTACGGGTGAGGTCCACGGCCGGCCTCCCTCCGACGATGGGGTAACGGTTTATGAATATAAGGCGTTACGGTACGCAAGGGGAGGCGGGAGGGAGGGGGTGTGGTCAGTCAGCCGCAATCCTTAACGGCAGCCCCCGCAGCATCAGTTGGGGACGGTTGCGGGAACGGCCACAGGGGACAGCAGCGGCACGGAAACAGTGGAAGCTACGGAAGCAACGCAGGTGCACGAACCACACGAACCACACGAACCGCACGGAACGGATGGGGCGATGCACCCCCACACCTCGGGCGACGCCAGGCACAAGAAGGCAAGGGGTAGTACGAGCGGCATGGGCACTGGCACTGGCACCGGCATCGACCTCGGTGGCGGCGGCCCGCGGCACGGCTTCCGGCCGGCCGACCGGCTGATCGATCTGGCCAACGCCGTCCGGGCGGCGCCGGACCTACCCCGTGCCGCCCTCGTCGAACTCCTCGCACGCCATGGGGAGGGGCCCGACGATCTCGCCGAGCAGGCGTTCTCGGAGCGCGACGCCGATCAACTCCGCGGCGCCGCGGCCCGGATCGCCGACCTTCTCACCGAGACCGACACCGATCGGGCCGCCCACGCCCTCAACGCGCTGCTGGCCGCCTGCGGGGCTCGTCCGCGGCTCTCCCGGCACGACGGGCACCCCTGGCACCTGCACGTCGACCGCGGCGACGAGGCGGGCTGGGCCGACTGGTTCCTGGCGTCCAGCGCCCTGGCGCTGGCCCAGATCCTGACCGAGTACGGCCGCGTTACCTGGGGGGAGTGCGCGGCGTCCGGTTGCGCCACCCTCTACCTGGGGGCGGGTCCGGGAAGCGCCCGCCGTTACTGTTCGTCGGCCTGCGCCACCAGGGAACGGGTCGCGGCCCACCGTCGTCGCAAGAAGTCCGGCGGGTGACGGGACGGGGCGCCGGGCAACGGGATAGCGGGTTGGGGGGCGGCTCAGGCCGGCCCTGCCACCCCGCTATCCGTGTCCGTACCGGTCAGTTCCCCATCACCCTGGTGAAGGTCTCCGGATCGGTGTCGAACCCGCGCAGCACGTGCTGGAACCGCCATTCGCCGTGGGCGTCCCGGACGAACTCGGCGACCGCCGCCGCCGTCGCGTCCTCGACTCCGGCGAAGTCGTTCCGCGCCAGCTTGGTGTACCCCTCGCGGACCTCGACGAGGGTGTTCTCCACCTCGCCGAAGACCTTCCGGCCGTGCGCCTGTTGGATCACCACGCCCACCACGACGCGGGAGTAGCGCTCGGACACCCGGCTCAACTCCAGCGTCAACACCTCGTCGTCGCCGAACCCTTGGCCGGTGCGGCTGTCCCGGTTGAGGGTGATGGTTCCGTCCGGTGACCGGCTGTCGAAGTGCACCAGGTAGGCCGGCTCCCCGTGCGGTGCATCCGCCGAGTACGTTGCCGCGATGATGTCCAGGTCGATGTCCGGCTCGCCGATGGGGCTGGGGTCCCAGCCGAGCGCCACCACGACCTTCTCGATGCCCTTGTTGAACGTGTTCACCGGGCTCCCTTCCGTCAGCTTCCGTGACTGAAGTCCGCGAGTTCCGCAGACAACTGCCCCGGAATTTCCCCGTGTTTCTCCATGGTCCCACGCTCGCTTGGACACCGGCCCCTGAAGTGCACGGCCGGCCAGGGGCGTTCGCATGCCGGCGCAATCCGCCGATTGATCGTCGGTGCAATGCGCAATGCACTTCGGTGCAATGAGTGCATTGCCTCCGCTGCGGCGCGGATTGTTTCGGATTGCGGTGAGCCGGTGAGCCGGTGGGGCGGTATGGCAGTGGGTCGGTGAGCTGGCGAGAGGTGGTGGGTCGGTGAGCCGGTGGGGTCAGCTTGAGGTGTCGACAAGTCTCCAAGTGTCGGGGGCAGTTGCACCAGGACACCCCGCGGCTCGCCGCCCGCCACGTACCAGTGCCCTCCCGGCCATCCGATGCCTGGATCCATTGCCGCCCCGCCTCGCTTCACAGGCAGGTGAGCCGACCGTCGAGGGCGTCCAGGGCTTTGGCGGGGGATCGGCGGCCGCTGAGGACGTGAGTGGTGAGGCGTCGGTGAGGGCGAGGAGGGCGCGGGCGGCCTGCCCCGGAGCGGCGACCCCGGTAGCCCCGCCCGATCAACCAGATGAACAGGGCCTGGAGTTCGTCCATGCGCGCATACCCGCAGCGTCCGCTACGGGGACACCGTCAACCCCCTGTCGGCCGGGGTCACTCCGGGCGGCACCAGTGGGGGCGACGGCGTTGCCGCACCGCGTGCTCCGAAGGGGGTCCCGGTGCCCCCTACGGCGAGCCGTTGCCGCGTCCCCACAAGGTGGCGGTGGTGGCTGCTCCGGACGGTCGCGGCGTCCCCCCCCGGGCCTCGCGCGCGGCAATCGGGAGTGCCGCGGACGCGTTCCGGGATGTTGGCTACGAGGTGTGCGGAGAAGGGGAAGCCGGCGTACCGCGCGCCGACGGGGAGGGCCTGTGCCTCGCGCGCGGCACAGGGGCGGGGCGGATCCCGGAGTGCCGATTCCCATCGATCCGCGGACGTAAGGGAGTTCGGGCTGGTTGGGGTCCGATGTGCAGCGGATCGGCCGGTCCGCGGGCCGTACCATGGCGCGGTGCTGGTCAAGTGGATTCGCCTTACCGTCGTGGACCGCCGAGGGTTCGAACGGGGGCAGCGGAAATGGGCCGGGCTCCTGGGCGAGCCCGGTTTCCGGGGGCAGGCCGGGGGGTGGAGCCGGTCCCGACCCGGCGTGGCCCACCTGGTCGGCTTCTGGGAGAGCCGGGCGTTCTACGACTCCTTCATGGCGCGCTCGCACGACCGGTTGGCGGCCGCCCAGACCGGCACCTACAAGGACGGCCAAGTGCGGCTGTTCGAGCACGAATTCGACGTGAAGGTGGGGTTCCGGCCCGCCTTCGGGGACGCGGACGTGCTGCGGCTGGCGCACTGCCGGGTGCGCCCGGAGCGGGTCGACCACTTCGTGCTCATGCAGGAGAAGGTCTGGAACCCGGCGATGGCCGGGTCGCCCGGCATGCTCCGGGGGATGGTCGGGCGGGCTCCGGGCGAGGAGTTCCTGGTCCTGTCCATGTGGCAGTCGGCGGCCGAGCGCGGCAAGTACCGCCCGGAGCGAGTGGAACGCCTCGCGCTGCGGGCCCAGATAGCCGCCGACGTCCAGGCGATCGCGGGCGACGTGGTGCAGCTCGAACCCTCCTGGACGGTGTGACCCCGCTGATCAGCCCGTTTGCTCAGGGGAGTTGGGCGCGCCACCGGCCGACCGGACGCGGGTGAAGACCCCCGCGTGCGCCGCCGCCAACGCCGCCGCGGCGGCCTGGTCGGCGAGCGCCTCGTCGACCGCCTCCCGGGTGATGAAGAGCCGGAAGAGCAGCGGGGCGGGCACGGCCCGGACCAGCGCCCCGGCGTCGACGACGGCACCCTCGCCGCTCGGCAGCTCCCCGCGCTGCACGGCGCGCTCCACTACCGCCTCGCAGCGCGCGAACCGCTCGGCGTAGTAGGCGCGCAGCGCCGAGGCCGCCCGCTCCGACTGGAAGCCGGCCGCGATCATCGCGGAGCCGGAGGCGCCCGCCGCGGGGTCGGTGAACGAGGTGACGACCTCGCGGGCCAGGGCGCGCAGATCCCCCTCCAGGGACCCGGTGTCGGGCGGCAGCCAACTGTCCTCGCCCGCCAGGTCCAGAGCGTCGGCGATCAACCCCTCCAGGTCGCCCCAGCGGCGGTAGAGCGTGGTCTTGTGTACCCCGGAGTGCTCGGCGACGTACTCGACCGTCAGCCCGGGATAGCCGAGTTCGGTGAGACCGGTCAGCACGGCGTCGCGGACGGCGGACCGGGTGCGGGCCGTACGGCCGCCGGGGCGCCGGGTGCCGGGGGCGGAAGCGGCCGCCGGGGCGCTGCTCCCGGCCTGCGGCTTCTCGGTATCACCGGTCAACTGCAACTCCTATTGCGTTAGTTCGGGGAGTGTGGCACTCTCATCGTAACGCAATTCAAGTTGCATTTGCTGTTCCGGCGGTGTCGCCCGGCGCACCCGCGTGCATCACCTGGAGGATCACGTGCCCACCCAGATCTCCCTGCACCACGTCGCCAAGCCCCGCGCCGACCGCTCGCTCCTCGGCGTCGTCCTCGACTGGCTGGAGAAGGCCCTCCTCGCGCACCTCG
The DNA here is from genome assembly GCF_042798755.1 of Streptomyces sp. NPDC057743. Lineage (NCBI taxonomy): Bacteria > Bacillati > Actinomycetota > Actinomycetes > Kitasatosporales > Streptomycetaceae > Streptomyces > Streptomyces sp. NPDC057743. The sequence goes on along the minus strand of NZ_JBHVJX010000009.1, from coordinate 170,612 downwards.
GCATCGTCCTCTTCCGCGATCGAGGCTTCCTCCGGCGCATCGCCACCGCCCTCGTTGAGGAGCTGGAGGAAGCCCGCACGGCCTGGCTCGGTGCCCTGGCCGTCGCCTCCCACGGCCGCCTGCAGCGCCGCCGCTTCGGCGACCTCCGGTACGAAATACGCGGCGGCCGCCCCACTCTCGTCGTCTGCTGAAACGGGCGGCGCGGGCCGCCGTGCCCGGGTCGGCGCCCCCGCCGCCGCACCCGGCATGTACAGGGCAGGCGAATTACGCTGGCCGCATGGCACGGCCCCGACGCATCGTCCTGCTCCGCCACGGCGAGTCCGTGGGGAACGTCGACGACACCGTCTACGAGCGCGAGCCCGACCACGCCCTCGCGCTGACCGCCACCGGGCGGAGCCAGGCCGAGGCCGCCGGCCGCAGGCTGCGCGAGCTGTTCGGCGACGAGCGGATCTCCGCCTACGTCTCGCCGTATCGCCGCACCCATCAGACCTTCCGGAGTCTCGGCCTGGACCCCGAGAAGGTCCGGGTTCGCGAGGAGCCCCGACTGCGCGAACAGGACTGGGGCAACTGGCAGGACCGCGACGACGTCCGGCGGCAGAAGGCATACCGCGACGCCTACGGTCACTTCTTCTACCGCTTCGCGCAGGGCGAGTCCGGCGCCGACGTCTACGACCGGGTCGGGGCCTTCCTGGAGAGCCTCTGGCGCAGCTTCGAGGACCCCCGCCACCCGCCCAACGTCCTGATCGTCACGCACGGTCTCACCATGCGGCTGTTCTGCATGCGGTGGTTCCACTGGTCGGTCGCCGACTTCGAATCGCTGTCCAACCCGGACAACGCCGAATGGCGCACCCTGCTCCTCGGCCCCGACGGCCGGTACGCCCTCGACCGCCCCTTCGACCGCTGGTGTGAGCCCGAGCCGTACGGGGTCACCGGTTAAAGTGCACTGCGATGACGACCCCTGATCCCCGTGACGCGGACCGCTGCGCGCGGGCTCTGGCGAGCCTGCGCGGCCTCTCCGTGGGCGATGCCCTCGGAGCACAGTTCTTCGTCCCCGCCCACTACCCCTCCCTTAAACGCCGCGAGCTGCCGCCCGCCCCCTGGCGGTGGACCGACGACACCGAGATGGCCTGCTCCGTCCTGGCCATCCTCACCACGCACCACCGCGTCGACCAGGACGCCCTGGCCCGCTCGTTGGCCGAGCACCACGACGCCGGCCGCGACTACGGCCCGGTCGTCGACCGCCTCCTCCGCCAGATCCGCGCGGGCGGCGACTGGCGCGAGTTGGCCGCCGCGCTCTTCAACGGCCATGGCTCCTGGGGCAACGGCGCCGCCATGCGCATCGCCCCTCTCGGCGCCTGGTACGCCGACGATCCCGAGCAGGCCACCCACCAGGCGGAGATCTCCGCCTACCCCACCCACCAACACCGCGAGGCCGTCGTCGGCGCCATGGCCGTGGCCGCCGCGGCCGCCCTGGTCGCCGACCCCGCCCGCGCGCTGAGCCCCGAGGCCCTCATCGACGGCGTACTGGCCCTGATTCCGCGCAGCGCCGTACAGGCCGGTCTGCGCCGGGCCCGCGACATGCTCGACTACGCCGACCCCGGCACCGTCGCCGCGGTCCTCGGCTGCGGGCGTCGCACCAGTGCCCACGACACCGTGCCGTTCGCCCTCTGGGCCGCCGCCCGCAACCTCGGCGACTTCGCGCAGGCGATCTGGACCACCGCCCGGGCCGGCGGTGACGTCGACACCACCTGCGGCATCGTCGGCGGCATCGTCGCCGCGGCTCCCGAGGGCGCCCCGCCGCAGGAATGGCTCGACCACACCGAGCCGCTCCCCGCCTGGGCCCCCGCCCTCTGACCTCGCGTCACAACTGGCCGCCCCCATCGGCCAGTTCGCGCCCTGGTAGTCGCCCTCCCGCGCTCGCTCGCGCCCCTCGACCCACCCGCCGCCGGCCGCCTCGGACCGGCACATCGGGCCCGCCATCGGCGTCCACGGAGCCCAGGTCCGGATCCGGTGCGGACGGCGGCGCCGAATAGGCGTAATCTGGCTGGCGCCATGCCGTACGAGCCTCCCACCCACACCGTCGAGCGATCACTGCGCGCCACCACGGGCGCCAAGATCGTCGCAGGGATCGACGAGGTCGGGCGCGGAGCCTGGGCCGGTCCGGTCAGCGTCTGCGCCGCCGTCACCGGTCTGCGCCGGCCACCGGACGGACTCACCGATTCCAAGCTGTTGACCCCCAAGCGCCGCACCGAACTCTGCGACGTGCTCGCCAATTGGGTCACCTCGTACGCCCTGGGGCACTCCTCACCGGAGGAGATCGACGCCCTGGGAATGACCGCGGCACTGCGGCTCGCCGCCGTGCGCGCACTGGAGGCGCTCCCGGTCCAACCGGACGCGATCATCCTCGACGGCAAGCACGACTACCTGGGCGCGCCGTGGCGGGTCCGGACGGTCATCAAGGGCGACCAGTCCTGCATCGCGGTCGCTGCCGCGTCCGTGATCGCCAAGGTGCGACGGGACACCATGATGGCCGAACTCGGCCAGGAGTACGCCGACTTCGACTTCGCGGCCAACGCCGGCTACCCCTCGCCGACCCACCGCACCGCCCTGGAGGAGTACGGCCCCACGCCGTACCACCGGGTGTCGTGGTCCTACATGGACGCCCTGCCCCGGTGGCAGCACCTCAAGAAGGTGCGTGTCACCCCCGAAGCAGCCGCTCTGGAGGCCGGTGGCCAACTCGGCTTCGACTTCTGAGCGGAGCGAGGCGGGAATTTCGGTACCCGCTGTCAATGTTCCGTACCTACGTTTGATAGACATCCCTTTATGCCTCTCATCCCCGAGGAGCCTCAGATTCACGAGAGTGTCCCGGGTCCCCGCGCAACTCCGGCCGCCGGCCGCGCCGCGTCGACCCCCCGTCCCGTCCCTGGCCCCGGTCCCCGCCCCGCCCCGCCGCGAGGCGCCCCCGCGTCCAGCGCCCGTCCGGGCAAGCCCGGCCCCACCGCCCCGCCCCGCGGGTCGGTTCCTGCCCCGCCGGCGCAGCGCACCGGCTCCCCGCAGCCTCCCGTCGCCGCGGCCGGCGCCGCCGAGGGTGCCCAACTCCAGCTGATCCCGGCACCGATCGAAGGAGCCATCGACGCCGCCGACGAGGCCGTCGACCTGCTCCTGGACTCCGGCCGCGCACCGGGCGAGATCCTGGTGCTGACCACCGGTGAGAACCACCCGTGGGCGGCCCACGAACTGTCCTTCGGTGAGGCGTCCTACTGGGCGCAGCACGACGCTGCCGACGACGTGTTCTACGCGGACGCCGGCGCCGAACGCATCACCGGGCGGCCCGTCGTGGTCGTCGCCGTCAACGGGGGCCACGACGAGGCCACCGCGCGGGCGTTGCCCGCCGCGATGGCCCGTGCCGGAGCGCTGCTGATCGTCTGCGGCGACCCGCAGCGGATCAACGCCGTGCTCGGCGCGAACGCCTGACCACCATCAGCCCGACACGGCCCGCCGGCCTCATGGCCGGTCGGGCTCGTTCGCGCGCCCGGACACCGCAGCGGCGTCAGCGGGCCACCGTGCGCCGTCGCGTTTCCGTCGTGCCGCCTCCTGAACGCCGGGGCGTGCCCCGGCCGTTGCGCGGCTGCTCACCCGGCGCCGCCCGCACCGTCGGGACGCGCTGCGGGGCCACCGGGCCCGGGCCGGACGGCCGCCCCTGGGCAACGGCCTGCCCCTCCTCGGCCCGCGGGACGTGTTGAGGCGCGGCCCCCAAGGGAACGACGCCCTCCGAGGTGGACGCCCCGGTGGTGACCTCCAACGCCCCGTCCCCGCCGGCCGCTTCGCGGTGCGGGCCGCTCCGCATCGCGTACGACCCGGCCTCAGGCTTCGTGGGGGTGGGCGCCCTGGGCAGCCGCCCACCCCGCACCTCGCCCAACACCTGCCAACGGTCCCGGTTCAGCGCGATATACGCCCCACAGCGGAGCCCATGCAGGGTGCAGGCGTCCCGCAGGCCCCACATCCACGCGCCGTCCGCCTCCGTCCAACGGGGCTCGCCCTTCCGGCAGTGGAGCAAGACCGCGGTCCGGATCGGAACGCGTAGCCGCAGATCGTGCGGGATGATCCGGCGCAGCTGCGCCAACAGCGCGTTGCGGTACGCCCAGCCATCGGGGGCCGTCGTCGGCTCGTCGAACGACGCGCTGGCGATCACCCGTTCCTGAGGGTCCAACACCGCCACGATCACCGTGCCGATCCCCGGAAGATGACGGGCGTGCAGATCGGCGACCACCTCACGGGGCGCGCGCAGTAGCGGAATTCCGGCGGAGGCCCACTCCGCCAACTCCAGCAGCCGTCCCCCTCGGGCGCTGGAGCCGTCCGACTCGGGCGGCGGTTCTTGCGGGGGCCGGGCGAATCCGAAGGTCATCGTCCTCCCTTCGTCTACGCGTCCGCGCTACGGGCCGCGCCCCGTCGCACCGGCGCACCACGGCACGCCCCAGGCGGGCCGCGAACGGCCGGATACCGGGAAGCACTTCCCATTCTCGCGGCTCGTACTGGTATGCGGCAACGAGCAGTTCACCGCGCCCGGCCGGAAATGCCCGCTGCGCCACCGGCATTCCTGCCCGTCGCAACCGCCTCTGAAGCCCGGACACCCCTCCCTTCCCGTCCACCCCCATCAGAACCACCCCCTCGACATCAACTAGCCCTGCACGGCCAGAACTAGTGGGAACACCGCGCCGGCCCCGGCCCTCCGCAACAGCCGGGCGGCCACCGCCAACGTCCAACCCGTGTCGGCGTAGTCGTCCACCAGAAGCACCGGGCCGTTCGCCGACGCCAGCGCCCCCGACAGCTCCGGAGACAGCGACAGCGTGCTGTGCAGGGCCCTCAGTCGCTGGGCGCTGTTGCTCCGTGGAATCCCCGGCCCCGGGCCGTCGTCGAGCGAGGCCACCGTCCCCAGGAACGGCATCCGGCCCACCGCGGCGATCCGTTCGGCCAGCGAGCGGATCAACTGCGGGCGGCTGTGCGAGCCGAGACAGACCACGCCGACTGGGCGCGCCGGGGCGTCCGCCGCGCCCGAAGCCCAACCTCCGGGCCCCTTGGCCCAATCCGCCAACACCGTCACCACCGCGGCCGCCACATCGTCGGGCACCGGCCCGTCCGGCGCCTGCGGGGCCAGCATCGGTCGCAGGCGATTGCCCCACCCGATGTCTGACAACCGCCCCAACGCCCGTCCCGTCGCAGCCAGTTCGCCCGCCGGGATGCGCCCCTTGAGGTCGACGCCGACGGCCGGCAGCCCCGTGGGCCACATCCGCCGTGGCTCCACCTCCACACCGGGGCGGCCCAGTTCGCCGCGGGCCGCGTCCAGCGATCCGGCGGACACCTCCGTCGTGAACCGCGGCCCAGCGCAGTTGTCGCACCGGCCGCACGGGGCCGCCGCCTCGTCGTCCAACTGCCGCCGCAGGAACTCCATCCGGCACCCGGACGCCGCCGCGTACTCCCGCATCGCCTGCTGCTCGGCCTCCCGCTGCCGCGCCACCCACGCATAGCGCTCCGCGTCGTACGCCCACGGCCGACCGGTCGACGTCCAACCGCCCTTCACCCGCTGGACGGCACCGTCCACATCGAGCACCTTGAGCATGATCTCCAGGCGGGAGCGCCGGAGTTCGACCTGCGGCTCCAGTGCCGGCAGCGACACCGGCCGCCCCGCCGCCGCCAGTACGTCCAGCGTCCGCCGCACCTGCTCCTCCGGCGGGAACGCCAGCGAGGCGAAGTACTTCCAGATCGCCTCGTCCTCCCGGCCCGGCAGCAACAACACCTCGGCATGCTCGACGCCGCGACCGGCCCGGCCCACCTGCTGGTAGTACGCGATCGGCGACGACGGCGAACCCAGGTGCACCACGAACCCCAGGTCGGGCTTGTCGAACCCCATCCCCAGGGCGGACGTGGCCACCAGCGCCTTGACCCGGTTGGCCAGCAGATCGTCCTCGGCCTGCTGACGGTCGGCGTTCTCCGTCTTGCCGGTGTACGACGCGACCACATGACCCCGGTGCCGCAGGAACGCGGTGACCTCCTCGGCAGCCGCGACGGTGAGGGTGTAGATGATCCCCGAGCCCGGCAGTTCGTCCAGATGGTCCGCGAGCCAGGCGAGCCGGTGCGCGGCGTCCGGCAACGGCAGCACGCCCAGGCTCAGGCTCTCCCGATCCAGCGGACCGCGCAGCACCAGGGCCTCCGCGGTGCCCCCGCCCGTCCCCAACTGCTCGGCGACATCGGCCGTCACCCGGGCATTGGCCGTCGCGGTCGTCGCGAGCACCGGGACGCCGGGCGGGAGGTCGGCCAGCATCGTGCGCAGCCGCCGGTAGTCCGGGCGGAAGTCATGGCCCCAATCGGAGATGCAGTGTGCCTCGTCCACCACCAGCAGCCCGGTGGCCGCCGCCAGCTTGGGCAGCACCTGATCACGGAAGTCGGGGTTGTTGAGCCGCTCCGGACTCACCAGCAGGACGTCGACCTCACCGGCCGCCACCTCGGCCTGGACGGTGTCCCACTCCTCGGTGTTGGCGGAGTTGATGGTGCGCGCCCGGATGCCGGCCCGCGCGGCCGCCTCGACCTGGTTGCGCATCAGCGCGAGCAGCGGCGAGACGATCACCGTCGGCCCGCTGCCGCGCTCTCGCAGCAGCGCCGTCGCGACGAAATAGACCGCCGACTTGCCCCAGCCGGTGCGCTGCACGACCAGGGCCCGGCGGTGCTCGGCGACCAGCGCCTCGATCGCCCGCCACTGGTCTTCACGCAGCCGGGCCACCCCGTCGGGATCCCCGACGAGTCGGCGAAGGACGGCATCGGCCGCGGCACGCAGGTCTTCGTTGCTCATGCCCCCATGCAACCCGATGCCACTGACATCGCGCGAACCCCCGCCGCAGGCTGTGGAAAACCGCGAAGCCGCGAGTTATCCACAGGGGTCGCGGAACGCCGCTCGACCGCGGGATCTTCGAGCCATGAATCCGCACAGCGAACCGCACGAGTCCAGCAACGACGCCTCCCAGACCCACGACCACAACACCGACCACAACGCCGACCGCGTTGATCCCAATCACCACGACGCAGGTACCGCGACCTCCCCGCCCACCCCCTACGACCCGCCCGGCCCCACCTTCTCCTGCGGTGCGGACGGCCAGCCCACCGACCCGACTGCCCCCAGGGACGCCTCGGCGTCCCCGGCCCCGCCCAGCTCCACCGACCCGGCCGCGAGCCCGCCCACCGAGCCGCAGGTCATCCTCCGCGGCCCCGCGGACCTCGCCGACGCGCTGCCCTACCTCCTGGGCTTCTATCCGGACGACAGCATCGTGATGGTCGCCCTGCACGGCGAGCGCGCCCGCTTCGGCGGCCGGCTCCGCCTCGGCATCCCCACCGACCCGTCCCACTGGCCCGATGTCAGCGACCAGCTCGCCGACTGCCTGATCTCCGGCGCCCGCAAGCGCTCCGGAAGCCTCGTCGGCATCCTCGTCTTCCTCTGCCAGGAACCGGCCCCGGGGGAGAGCGGCCGGGACGTCAAGGAGCGCCTCCGGCCGCTGGCCCAGCGACTGCGCACCGCCTGCGGCGCCCTGGACGTCCCGGTCCTCGAAGCCCTCTGCCTCTCCAACGGCCGCTTCTGGTCCTACTGTTGCCCCGACTACCGCTGCTGCCCCGCCGACGGCACGCCCCTGCTCCTGCCCGGCACGTCCGTGATGGCGGCGGCCGCCTCCTACGCCGGCATGCAGGTGCGCGGCTCCCTCAAGGAGATGGAGGCCCGCCTGGCGCCCCGCACCGGACCGCGCGGCGCTGACCAGGAGAAGGCGCTGGACGACGCGGCCGCCGAACTCCTGCCGCGGATGTTCCGACCGGACGGCGCCTCCGTCGTCCAACGGGACACCCTCGAACTGGCCGCCGCGATGATCCAACGGTTCCGCAAGGACACCCCCACCGGCAGCAACCGCGCCCGGGACGCCTGCGACGACGCGCTGATCACCGACTCCGAAGCCGCCACCCTCATCCTCGGCCTCCAGGACCGCACCACCCGCGACCGGGCCGCGGAATGGATGGACGGTCCCGAGGCCGCGGCGGCCCTCAGGGTCTGGCGCGCCCTCGCCCGCCGCTGCGCCGGAGGCTACGCCGAGCACGCCGCGGCGCCCCTGACCCTCACCGGCTGGGTCTGCTGGTCCATGGCGGACGGTCCCTCCGCGCGTGTGGCCCTCAGCCGGGCCGTGGCCGTCGATCCCGACTGCGTCTTCGCCCAGCTGCTGCACCGCGCCATCAACGAGGGCCTGGACCCTGAGCCGTTGCGCCGCTGCCTGCGCGAGCAGCGGGAGGAGGCCGAGGACTCTGGTGCTGCCGAGACGACCCCACCGGGCCGGCGACGTCCGGCGCAGCGGCCGACACCGTCACGCCCGGGAGGCACTGCCCGCCCTCGTGGCCCACGGGGCGGCACGGGCCCCGGCTCCCGCACGACCGGAGCCTCGGGAAGCCGTCGAGCGGGACGGGGTGGTGACCGAAGTCGGCGGTGACCGCGGGGGGATGCGGCGCGGTCGGCGTGACCTGGGCGCCGGCCGCACCGTTCAGCTGGGTGGCGCAGGCCGTACGGAGCCCCGACCTCACCAGGGAGCGCAGAGCGTGCCAGGGATCGTCCCCACCACCCCACCGGCCCAACGACTCACCGGAGACCGGCGCGTTCCGCCGGCCCGCATGCCCCAACCGCAGCCCGTCCACGCCACGTTGGTCTGCGTGGCCCTGCCGTCGCTCACCGTGTCGTCCGAGACGGGGCAGTTGACCGGCCAGGGCCTGGACGGCTGCTACCGCGACGGCCGTCGGGTCCTCGCCCGCTGCGAGGTACGCGCCGCGGGCGGTGAACCACTCGTCGTCCAGGGGCGGTTGGTCGCCGCGGACCGCGCCCGGTTCACCGGAGTGATCCGCAGATCGGGCGAGCGCGGGCCGGATCCGGAGATCCGGATGGAACGGCTGCGGTTCGCCGACGGCACCGAACGGATCACCTTCCACAGCAGTGCCACCCGGCCCGTCCGGCTGCCGGTCGAGATCCACCTGGGCACCGACCTGGCGGACCTCGGCGCCGTCGCCGTCGGCCTGCCCGGTCCCGAACTCCGCGCCGCCGTCCACGGATCCGGCCTGCGCTGGTCCGGTCGCGGAGCCCACGCGGCGCTGACGGCCAGCCCGGCCCCCCAGGACGCCCTGGCCTCCGCGGGCTTGCTGCGCTGGGAGTTGGACCTACCGCCCGGCGGCCGACGCACGATCGAACTCCAACCTCGCCTGGAATACGACACGGGCGGCCCGCAGACCCCGACGGGTCGGGTTGGCCGCGTCACCGTCCCAGGCCCGCGGACCGGGGCCACCGGGCCCCGCGCCCGCAACGAACGGCCGCCGCGCTCCTGGTCCGCGGCCCGCCTGGAGTGCGACGACCAGCGCGCCGACGCCCTCATGGCCGGCAGCCTCGACGACCTGCACGGGCTGCTCATGCGCGACCCGGCCCTGCCCGCGGACGTCTTCGTCGCCGGCGGCTTCCCCTGGCGTTGCGGCCTCGCCCCCGCCGAGGCCCTGTGGACCGCCCGGATGCTGCTCCCCCTTGGCACCCGGCTAGCCGCCAGCACCCTGCGCACCCTCGCCCGCACCCAACAGGCCACCCCAGGGGCGGATTTCGGCCGAATTCCCGGTCCCCTCCGAGACGCCGGCCCCCACGCCCCACCTGGCTGCACCGGCATCGAAGCGACCCTCCTCTTCCCAGCGGTCCTCGCCGAGGCCCGCCGCTGGGGCCTGCCCGACCAGGAGACCGAGCGCCTGCTGCCCGCCGCCGAACGCTGTCTGCAATGGCTCCGCACGGCCACCGACCCACGGGGCGGCGGCCGCGGCGGCTACCTCCCCGACCCCGCGCCCGACGGCCCCTACCGCTGCGAGACCCAAGCCCACGCCCATCGCGTTGCAGTCCTCGGCGCCGACCTCCTCGACGCCTGCGGATCACCCGGTGCCGCCGCGCTCCGCGACTGGGCCGCGGAACTGCGCGCCCGCTTCCGCACCGACTTCTGGCTGGAGGGCCGCACCGGCGGTCGCCCGGCCGCCCTGCTCACCGACGACGGCCGCCCCGTACCGCACCTCGGCGCCGGCGCCGCCCACCTCCTCGACACCGGCCTGAGCGGCGGCGGAACCTTCGCCCCCGGTCTGCTGGACGCACCCCAGACCGACCAACTCGCCCGCCTGCTCCGCGGCCCCGCCATAGACACCGGGTGGGGCCTGCGCGGCCTCGGCGCCAAGGAGGGCGGCTACAACCCGTTCGGCCACCGCAGCGGAGCGGTCCGCGTCCACGAAACCGCCGTCGCCGTTGCGGGACTGGCCGTCGCCGGCCACGAAGCCGCCGCCGGCGCCCTCGCCAGGGGCCTCCTCGACGCCGCCGAGAGCTTCGGTCACCGCCTCCCCGAGATGTTCGCGGGCGAACAACGCACCACCCATGCCGTCCCCGTCCCGCACCCGGCGGCCTGCCGCCCTGCAGCCGTCGCCGCCGCCGGCGCGGTGCACGTACTCATCGCCCTCGCCGGCCTGCGCCCGGACGTCCCGGCCCGAACGGTCGCCGTCCGCCCACTCGGCAACGCCCCGCTTGGTGCGATGCAACTGACCGGACTCACCCTCGCCGAGCAGCCCTTCGCCGTCCGGATCAGCCGGCTCGGGATGGGCATGGTCGAAGAGGCCGCGGACGGTCTGCAACTGGGGTCATGAGGGGCGCAACGCCTGTTTATCGTCAGGCGGACGACTATGATCGCGACATGCCTCCCTACGACCCGTCGGCCTTCCCGCCCTTTGCTGTCACCGTCGACCTGGTCGTGCTCACCGTGCGCCGCCACGCCCTGTGCGCGCTGGCCGTGCGTCGTGGCGAGCCGCCGTTCCAGGGCCGCTGGGCCCTGCCCGGCGGATTCGTGCGCGCCGACGAGGACCTTGCGGAGGCGGCCGCCCGGGAACTCACCGAGGAGACCGGCCTGCACGCCTGCCCTCCGGAGGGCACCCCGCCCCCCGCGTACGGCGCGCACCTCGAACAACTCGCCACCTACGGCGACCCCAAGCGCGACCCCCGCATGCGTGTGGTCAGCGTCGCGCACCTCGTCCTCGCCCCCGACCTGCCGGCCCCCCGGGCCGGTGGCGACGCTCACAGCGCGCGTTGGGCCCCGGTCGAAACCCTCCTGGGTCAGGAGGGCAACACCCACGCCCGTGAAGGCGACCTGACCGCGCCCCTCGCCTTCGACCACGGGCGCATCCTCTCCGACGGAGTGGAACGCGCCCGCTCGAAGATCGAGTACTCCTCGCTCGCCACGGCCTTCTGCCCACAGGAGTTCACCGTCGGCGAACTGCGCCGCGTCTACGAGGCGGTCTGGGGCGTCGCCCTCGACCCCCGCAACTTCCACCGCAAGGTGACCGGCACCCCCGGCTTCCTGGTCCCCACCGGCGGCACCACCACCCGCCAAGGCGGCCGCCCCGCCCAACTCTTCCGCGCCGGCGGCGCGACCCTCCTCAACCCGCCGATGCTGCGCCCCGAGGTCTGACCCACCATCCGCGCCCGCACGCCCCGGTAGCGCGGTACGACAACCAACCACGGGCGAGCCCGACATCGAGGCACGCCCGCAACCGTCGCACCAACGCGTTCGAGACTGCCTCCCCGCCGAGGTGAAACCCGCACACCGGTCACCGTTGCAGCACACCGCCGCCATCACGCCCGCCCAGGCGCGCAGTTCCTCATGCCTGTCAACCAACTGCCTCTGAAGTCACCGCCCTCGGTGACTTCAGAGCCGCAGCAACAGACACCGACCTCAGCAGCCCGCCCCTCAGGGCGACTTGGCGCCCCGGTGGCCGCCCGTCACTTCAGCACCCACCGAATCATCACGAACTTCCGCGCACCCTCGCCGAACAACACCAGGCGCACGATGCTGCCCTCGTCAACTCCCTTGTCCATCCGCTCTGCTGACCGTGGTCCGCCACCGCCAGTCCCGACGCTCGTCACGCCGAGTCCACCCCCCCTCGCACGCACCCACCACCTCCCGCCAGCGGCCGAGGCCCGACCTCGGCGACAGGTCCGAATCCCCCAACACCCGCCCGTTTCAAGGACGTTGTCGACTTATCGCTGGCTGCGCTTATGTGTTCACCGTGCTAACGGGGTGGCGGCCCTGACTGGCCAAAACGCCCGATTCCAGGCCCCGTTGTTGCACCCCTTGTCCACAACTCGCCGCCGAAAGCGCATTTCTTTCCGATAAAGCGTCAATTGCGAGATAGCGGGCGATCACCCTTTCGTGTGCTTTTCACCAAAGACCTCAAGGCCGTTCGGAGCGACGCCGACAAAGGATGCGTGAGTACCCTTGCGCACACCATGATGACCGCGGCTCGCCCCGGCGACACCGGCCTCGCAGGCCCCGGCGAGCTTGACCGCTACCCCTACGCCAACGCCGCCAACGCCACCGGCCAGGAGCGCGCCGAGCGCGTCTCGTCGGTCTGGGAAAGCTCCGACGCAGACATCGGCCGGGTCGGTCGGCGCGCGGCGGGCAACCGCGGCCGCGGGCTCCACGGCCAACTCGTCCAGCAGCTCGGCCAGATGATCGTCTCCGGTGATCTCGGTGCCGACCGTCCGCTCGTCCCCGAGGAGATCGGCCAGCGCTTCGAGGTCTCCCGCACCGTCGTCCGGGAGTCCCTGCGCGTCCTCGAAGCCAAGGGCCTAGTGAGCGCGCGCCCCAACGTGGGCACCCGGGTGCGTCCGGTCAGCGACTGGAACCTCCTCGACCCCGACATCATCGAGTGGCGCGCCTACGGGCCGCAGCGCGACGACCAACGCCGCGAGCTGTGCGAGCTGCGCTGGACGATCGAGCCACTCGCCGCCCGCCTCGCCGCCGGCCACGGCCGCGAGGACATCCAGCAACGGCTCGCGGACATGGTCGAGATCATGGGCCACTCCGCGGCCCAGGGTGACTCCATGACGTTCGCCCGCGCCGACGCCGAGTTCCACACCCTGCTCCTCCAACTCGCCGGCAACCGCATGTTGGAGCACCTCGCGGGCATCGTCACCTCCGCCCTGCACGTCTCCGGCGGATCCGGTGGCTGCGAGCGACCGGTCGAGACGTCCGTAGGTCAGCACATGAGGGTCGTCGACGCCATCGGTTCCGGCGACGCCACCGCTGCCGAATCCGCGATGCGCCAGCTCCTCGCCGCCCACAGCGACACCGCCGGCCAGGGTGCCGGGGCGCCCGTGGACCACGTCGTCCCCGCGCCCCGCGAGCACTGAGGGCTCGCACCCCGAGCACGTGCGGACCGTAAGTACCGCGCGACCTCGCGTCCCCTACGGACCCGCCGAGGACGCGCCATACGCACAGAAGGAGCGCAAGATCGCCGGATCCGGGATGACGACCGGATCCGGCGGAAGGCTTTGGGAGGATTGCATGGCATATGACGGGGAAGGGGTCGTTATGGGGTGTGACTCGGGCCACGCAGATTGGCCGTAACGCTCTCCGGGGAAGCGCGATGACGTAAGAGGTGATAGCCGAGGAGGGAATACGAGCGGCGTTCGTGGCGCTGTTCAACTCCCCGGTTGCCCTTGCGCCGTCGGTCCATCCCCACCGGCGGTCGTCGGCTCCGACCCACAGTGGACGGGGTCGGAAGCCGTTTCCATCGTTCCGAGAGGTTGTTCGTGTCGGCCAGCACATCCCGTACGCTCCCGCCGGAGATCGCCGAGTCCGAGTCTGTGATGGCGCTCATCGAGCGGGGAAAGGCAGATGGGCAGATCGCCGGCGATGACGTGCGTCGGGCCTTCGAGGCTGACCAGATTCCGCCAACCCAGTGGAAGAACGTTCTGCGCAGCCTCAACCAGATCCTCGACGAGGAGGGTGTGACGCTGATGGTCAGTGCCGCAGAGGCGCCCAAGCGCACCCGCAAGAGCGTCGCAGCGAAGAGTCCGGCGAAGCGCACCGCCACCAAGACCGTCGCGGCCAAGACCGCCACGGTGAAGAAGACCACCACCGCGTCGGCCGCCGCCTCCGTGGCGGACCCGGACCCGGGTGAGTCCGAGGCCGCGCCTGTGAAGAAGGCTGCGGCGAAGAAGGTGACCGCCAAGAAGACGGTCGCGAAGAAGGCCACGGCCAAGAAGGCCACCGCGAAGAAGACCGCGGCCAAGAAGGACGTCGACGACCTGCTCGAAGAGGAGCTGACCGAGGAGACCCCGGCGCCCGGCAAGGGCGAGCCCACCGAACCCGAGGGTGCCGAGAACGCCGGCTTCGTGCTGTCGGACGAGGATGAGGACGACGCTCCTGCCCAGCAGGTCGCCGCGGCCGGCGCCACCGCCGACCCGGTCAAGGACTACCTCAAGCAGATCGGCAAGGTCCCGCTCCTCAACGCCGAGCAGGAGGTGGAGCTCGCCAAGCGCATCGAGGCGGGTCTGTTCGCCGAGGACAAGCTCGCCAACAGCGACAAGCTCGCGCCGAAGCTCAAGCGCGAGCTGGAGATCATCGCCGAGGACGGCCGCCGGGCGAAGAACCACCTCCTGGAGGCCAACCTCCGTCTGGTCGTCTCCCTGGCCAAGCGGTACACGGGCCGCGGCATGCTCTTCCTGGACCTGATCCAGGAGGGCAACCTCGGTCTGATCCGCGCGGTCGAGAAGTTCGACTACACCAAGGGTTACAAGTTCTCGACCTACGCGACGTGGTGGATCCGTCAGGCCATCACCCGCGCCATGGCCGACCAGGCCCGGACGATCCGTATCCCCGTCCACATGGTCGAGGTCATCAACAAGCTGGCTCGCGTCCAGCGTCAGATGCTTCAGGACCTGGGCCGCGAGCCCACCCCGGAGGAGCTGGCCAAGGAACTGGACATGACCCCCGAGAAGGTCATCGAGGTCCAGAAGTACGGCCGCGAGCCGATCTCCCTGCACACCCCGCTGGGTGAGGACGGCGACAGCGAGTTCGGTGACCTCATCGAGGACTCCGAGGCAGTCGTTCCGGCCGACGCGGTCAGCTTCACGCTCCTCCAGGAGCAGCTGCACTCGGTGCTGGACACCCTCTCAGAGCGTGAGGCCGGCGTGGTCTCCATGCGCTTCGGCCTCACGGACGGCCAGCCCAAGACGCTCGACGAGATCGGCAAGGTCTACGGCGTCACCCGTGAGCGGATCCGCCAGATCGAGTCCAAGACGATGTCGAAGCTGCGTCACCCGTCGCGTTCCCAGGTGCTGCGGGACTACCTCGACTAGCCCCAACGGCCCGACCACGCCGCGAGCCCGGCCCTCCACCTCGTGGAGCGCCGGGCTCGCGGCCGTCCGGGTGCGGAAGGCGTCCGTTTGGCTCACTCTGGGTGGGCGACCGCTGTCCCAGAGTCAGGAGTCCGTATGCGCCCGACCGTACGAGCCGCCCTCGGGGGCCTCGCGCTGATACTTGCCGTGCCGGCCTCGGCGGCCGCGGACGGGTCGGTGGTCGGGGGCAAGCCCGTCCGCCCCTCACAGAGCCCCTGGGCGGTGGCCCTGGCGTCGCACCAGCGGTTCGGAAACAAGCGCTCCGGACAGTTCTGCGGTGGCGTGCTGGTCGGGCACGCGACGGTGGTGACGGCCGCGCACTGCCTGGGTCGGGAAGTCCTCGGGCTGCCCTGGCGGGAGGTGAAGGACCTCAGGGTCGTCGTCGGGCGCAACAACCTCTCTGGCAAAGGGGGGCAGGAGGTCAAGGTCGCGAAGGTGTGGGTCAATCCGAGCTACAACACCTGGACCAACGAGGACGACATGGCCGTCATCACCCTGGAGAAGCGGGTGCCGAACCAGCCGATACCCATAGCGCGGCGGAACGACAGCGCCTACGCCGCGGGGAGCGCGGCCACGGTCTACGGGTGGGGTGACATGACGGGGGACGGCAGCTACGCGTCACGGCTGCGGTCGGCGCGGGTGGACGTCCTGGGGGACACGGTGTGTGCGCGGGCGTACCCGGGCAGTGCCGACGGGACCTTCAAGGCGGATTCGATGCTGTGCGCAGGGGAGCCCAAGGGCGGGCGGGATGCCTGCCAAGGGGACAGTGGTGGGCCGCTAGTGGTGCGAGGGCGGCTGGTGGGGCTGGTGTCGTGGGGGACGGGTTGCGGGCGTGCGGGCAGCCCCGGTGTCTACACGCGGGCGTCCGCGCTGCTCCCGGCGGTGCTGGCGCACGGCGCCGGCTGAGCGGTGCCGAGTCCCGGCGAGGGCCGTTAACGGACGAGTGCGGGCGGCCTTCCCGATGGTGTCGGAAAGACCGCCCGTCGCACGGCGTTGTGCCGCTACTCGCTCGTCGTGGATGCGATGTGTCAGCGTTCCTCTTCGGACGCAGACCTCGGGGTGGCGGTGAGCCGCTCCGTCTCGTCCTGTATTTCCGCGGCGATCTTCTTGAGTTCTGGCTCGAACTTGCGGCCGTGGTGGGCGCAGAAGAGCAGTTCTCCGCCGGACATCAGGACGACGCGCAGGTATGCCTGGGCGCCGCAGCGGTCGCACCGGTCAGCGGCCGTCAGCGGGCTCGCGGGTGTCAGAACAGTAGTCACGTCGCCTCTTCTCTAGCTCGACGAGCTGTCGTACCAGGGTCAACATCCAACCAGGCCGAAAACGTTCCCGCTCGTGCCTTTTCCCCGAAAAAATTCTTCGAGGGGGCCGGGTGCTGCCGGGTGGCGGCGAATGAGCCGTATTGCGTGGTGGTCTGATTCACGTTGGTTGGTGAAGTCTGCCCTCCCGGCTGGCTTGCCGGTCGTTGATGAGGACGTGCCCGGAGCCTAAATGGTTCATGCCTCGAAGGGAACGTGATGTGCACGTCACTCGGACGTCACCCCAACGAGCGATCGAACGTACGAACGAAATTCTACTACCATGGTCACGCTCACGGGTGGCGTCACATCGGCTCTACTGGGCCTCGGTACCCTCTCACCGGCGACACCGCCACAACCGAGTCCGCGGAATGCGGACTGTCAGAAATTCAGCGAGGAGCGAACCGCGTGACCGCCGAGATGTCCGTGCCGTCCACCGCAGTGCTGACCGGGGCAGACCGGGACGGTTCCAACTACACCGCGCGGCATCTGCTCGTCCTTGAGGGCCTGGAAGCCGTACGGAAGCGTCCTGGCATGTACATCGGCTCGACGGACAGTCGTGGGCTGATGCACTGCCTGTGGGAAATCATCGACAATTCCGTCGACGAGGCGCTAGGCGGCTACTGCGACCACATCGAGGTCATCCTCCACGGCGACGGGTCCGTGGAAGTACAGGACAACGGCCGCGGCATTCCCGTCGACGTCGAACCCAAGACGGGGCTCAGCGGCGTCGAGGTCGTCATGACCAAGCTGCACGCCGGTGGAAAGTTCGGTGGCGGGTCGTACGCCGCCTCTGGCGGCCTGCACGGTGTCGGCGCCTCGGTGGTCAACGCGCTCTCGGCGCGGCTGGACGTCGAGGTCGACCGCAGCAGCAAGACGCACGCGATCAGCTTCCGCCGCGGCGTGCCCGGTGCCTTCACCGGATCCGGCCCGGACGCGCCGTTCGAGCCGGCCAACGGGCTGCTCAAGGGGAAGCGCATCCCCAAGACCAAGACCGGTACCCGGGTGCGCTACTGGGCGGACCGGCAGATCTTCCTCAAGGACGCCAAGCTCTCCCTGGAGACGTTGCACGCCCGCGCCCGCCAGACGGCCTTCCTGGTGCCGGGCCTGACCATCGTGGTGCGCGACGAGCGCGGCATTGACGGCGCCGGCAAGACGGAAGAGACCTTCCGTTACGACGGTGGCATCAGCGAGTTCTGCGAGTACCTCGCCCAGGACAAGGCCGTCTGCGACGTCCTGCGGCTGAGCGGCCAGGGTACGTTCAAGGAGACCGTGCCGGTCCTCGACGAGCGTGGCCACATGACACCCACCGAAGTCACCCGCGAACTGGGCGTCGACATCGCCCTCCGTTGGGGCACCGGCTACGACTCCACGCTCAAGTCGTTCGTCAACATCATCGCCACCCCCAAGGGCGGCACCCACGTCGCCGGCTTCGAGCGTTCGGTGGCCAAGACCGTCAACGAGGTGCTGAGGTCCAGCAAGTTGTTGCGCGTCGCCGAGGACGACGTCGTCAAGGACGATGCCATGGAGGGCCTCACCGCCGTCGTCACGGTGCGGCTCGCGGAGCCGCAGTTCGAGGGGCAGACCAAGGAGGTGCTCGGCACCTCCGCCGCCTCCCGGATCGTCGCCCAGGTGGTCAGCAAGGAGCTGAAGGCGTTCCTGACCTCCACCAAGCGGGATGCCAAGCAGCAGGCGCGCTCCGTCCTGGAGAAGATCGTCGCCGCGGCCCGCACGCGTATCGCCGCCCGGCAGCACAAGGAGGCACAGCGACGGAAGACGGCGCTGGAGTCGTCTTCCCTGCCGGCCAAGTTGGCGGACTGCCGCAGCGACGATGTCGATCGCAGTGAGTTGTTCATCGTCGAGGGTGACTCGGCGCTGGGCACCGCCAAGTTGGCGCGGAATTCGGAGTTCCAGGCGCTGCTGCCGATCCGCGGCAAGATCCTCAACGTCCAGAAGGCGTCCGTCTCGGACATGCTCAAGAACACCGAGTGCGGGGCCATCATCCAGGTCATAGGAGCCGGATCCGGCCGTACCTTCGACATCGACACGGCTCGCTACGGCAAGGTGATCTTCCTCGCCGACGCCGATGTTGACGGCGCGCACATCCGTACCCTGCTGCTGACCCTCTTCCAGCGCTACATGCGGCCGATGGTCGAGCAGGGCCGGGTCTTCTCCGCCGTCCCGCCGCTGCACCGCGTCGAGTTGATCAACCCCAAGAAGGGCCAGGACAAGTACATCTACACGTACTCGGACAACGAGCTGCGGCAGACCCTCCTGGAGCTCCAGCGCAAGAACGTCCGCTACAAGGACAGCATCCAGCGCTACAAGGGCCTCGGTGAGATGGATGCCGACCAGCTCGCCGAGACGACGATGGACCCGCGCCACCGCACCCTGCGCCGGATCAACATCGGCGATCTAGAAGCCGCGGAGAAGGCGTTCGACCTGTTGATGGGCAACGAGGTCGCTCCTCGTAAGGAGTTCATCACCAACTCCGCGGCCACTCTGGACCGTTCGCGCATCGACACCTGATTCGGTCATGGCCTCGGTACGGGCGCCTCTCCACCTGAGGGTGGAGAGGCGCCCGTCGCCTTTTCCACCCGGGCCCCACCCTGGCGCCGATCCGGGGGACGGGCGGGTCTCCGTAGCGTCGGAAACGTCGAGATTCACCGTCCCACGGAGGCCCGGGCCATGAGTGGCTGGCTCAACATCGCTGTGCTCATCGCGGTTGTCGCGTTCGTCTTCGCGCGGCAGTTCACCGCGCAGCGCATCACGTCGGAAGGTCGGAAGTGGTGGTTGATGCCGGCCATCCTGTTCTTCATGGCGATGCGTGAGCCAGGAATCCTGGACCCAGCCCATCGCACCGCCTCCGTGGCCCTCCTGATCGCCACGCTCCTGATAGGGCTGGCCAGTGGCGCCGCATGGGCGTGGACCACGCGTATCTGGAACGACGAGAGCGGCGCGGTGTGGACCAAGGGGACCTGGGCGGCGGCCGGTGTGTGGCTCTGCGGGATGGTGCTGCGCGTGGGCCTCATGGGCATTGCCGCTGCCCTGGGTGTCCATCAGGGCAGCCCGGCGACGCTGATGTCCGTGGCGGCGATGTTGCTCACCCGGTCCGGAGTGACCGCTTGGCGGGCCCAGGGGATGCAGCGGACGTACCGTGTCCCTGTCGCAGGCTGAGCCCCTGCGCCACGTACTGAAAGGACCCCCCGTGCCGCCAAATGCCTGGACGAGGTGGCCGTTGCGGGAGTCACTCTCCCGTGCTGGCCTCAGCGAGACTCGTCTCTGGCTCGGTCGCGGCACCCGTGCCGCGGTGGTCGCGGGTCTGCTCTGGAGCACCTTCGCGGGCGGCACCTTCTCCGGTTGGGGACTGGCCGCGGCGGCCGCCGTACTGCTCGTCACTATGCTGGCGTTCTGGGGTCTGTTCCGGATGACCCTGGAGCGGCGGCTCTGGCCCGCTCTCGCGCTGTATGTCGTACTGGAGGCGGCCGCCCTCGGCTTCCTGTTGGTCGGCGCCCGCTTGCCGGCGACCGTCCTCTGGTGTGCCTGCGCCATGACGGCGATTGAGCGGCTGCCCCTCATCGCCGCGGTGCCGTGTTCCGCCGCGGCGCTCGGCGCGTTCGCCGTGGTCAACAGCGACAGCTGGTTGACCACCACCGTGACCGCTACCGGCCTGGCCCTGGCCGGCTACGTGGTACGCCTCGACGCGGAGGCACGGGGCAACGCCCAGCGGTTGTTGGCCCAAGAGCGCGCGGCCCGCAAGGCCGAGGCCGAAACCGCGGCGCTCGCCGAACGCGGCCGGATCGCCCGCGAGATCCACGATGTCCTCGCGCACAGCCTCAGCGCCCAGTTGGTGCATCTTGAGGCGGCTCGGCAGTTGATCCAACGCAGTGCCGACCTGGAGGCCGACCGCGAACAGCTGCTGGAGCGGGTGGTGGCGTGCCGCGGAATGGCCCGAGAAGGGCTTGACGGCACGCGTGAGGCGCTTTCCGCCCTGCGAGGGGAGACGATCCCGGTCGAGGACTTCCTGCGCCGCCTGGCGGCCGCTGAGGGCGCGCAACTAGACGTCACAGGGGCGCCGCGCGTACTGCCCGCGGAGGCGGGGCTTGCGGTCCGACGAGTTGCCCAGGAGGCACTCACCAATGTGCGCAAGCACGCACCGGGTGCCCATGTGAGCGTGTGGCTGGAGTACTTCGAGGGTGAAGTGGGGTTGGTGGTGCGGGACTCCGGCGGACGCGGCAAGCCGGGGGAACTCGCGCGAAGCGGTTCCGGGTACGGTCTCCTCGGGATGCGGGAGCGCGCCGAACTCCTCGGCGGAACGCTGGAGTCCGGCCCCGATGAGGAGGGTTTTGTGGTGCGGCTGCGGGTGCCGGCATGACGGGGCGTACGACGGCGCGCGTGGTCGTGGCTGACGACCAGACGGTCGTGCGCGAGGGAATCGTGATGCTGTTGGGGCTGCTGCCGGGAATTGAGGTCGTCGGTTCGGCCGCAGACGGCGACGAGGCGGTCCGCATGGTCGCCGAACTGGCCCCGGACGTCGTCCTGATGGACCTGCGGATGCCGCGTTGCGACGGAGTCGAGGCGACCCGTCGCATCCGTACGGAACACCCTGGCACGCAGGTCGTCGTGCTCACCACGTATGCCGACGACGACTCGCTGTTTCCCGCTCTGCAGGCCGGCGCCCGCGGTTACCTCACCAAGGACGCGGACGGCGACGAGATCGTCCGCGCCATCGACGACGTGTTGTCGGGTGAGGCCGGGCTGTCGCCGAAGATCCAACGCCGCTTGCTGGAACGCCTCGCCGAGCCCGTACGAAGCCGTCCCGAACCTCCCGCCGAGCCTCCGGACGGGCTGACCGCACGGGAGGTGGACGTGCTGCGTCTGGTCGCGACAGGGCAGAGCAATCCGGAGATCGCCCGTACGCTGCATGTCTCCACGGCGACGGTGAAAACGCACATCAACAACCTCTTCGCCAAGGCGGGACTGCGCGATCGGGCACAGGCCATCCACTACGCCTATCGGCACGGCCTGGCGGAGCCTCCGGGGACGCCGGAGCCGTAGCTCGGGAGGTGGGCTTCGGGCCCATCCCGGCTTCGGGTGTGAGGTTGTTGCTGGCAGTTCGGGGTGCGTGTTTCGGGGTGTGTGGTGGTCTCCGCGCTGGGGCAATTCGCTTCTCTGGGCGGGGAGTAGGCCCTGTGTGAGGGGGCGTGGCATGGCCAGTTGGGGCCGCGGGGTTGGGCTGTCGCGGGGGCGGAGTGGAGTTATCCACAGGCGCTGCGCTTGCGGATTGTGTGTGCGTAGCCTCGCAGGGTCAGGTTCGAAGGTCGGCGATCCGTCGCCTCGTGGTGATGGCTGCCGCTGAGCGCGCTGCGCTGAGGCGGGTGAGAGACGCCGGTCTGGACGCGCGCGGGGGAGCGTGCGGAGGGGGAGTTAGGGATGTTGTGGGTTGTGGGAGCCGGCGCGGGGGCGTCGGGGCTGGTGCCGAGGGGCGAGAGGAACCGCGGTGCCGTGCTGCGAGGCGTGGGACCGTCGTTCGGCCTGGGGCTGGTTGCGACGCTGGGACTGGCGTTGGGGGTCGCGCTGGCTTGCGCAGTGGGGGCGGGCGGAGGACAGAGCGGTGGAATGCGGCACTCCGCGCGAGGAGGGAAAGCAACGGAGCCTGATCCGCCGCCGACTTCAGAACCGCGGAAGCGCCGGCAGGGGGCGCCGCCCAGCGGTAACTCAGGCCCTGAGCGCGGTGATGGACGCGACCGCCATACGCGTCGGTGGACCGAGCGGCGCACCACAGCTGGCGGGCGTCGGAGCACCGTCGGTCCGCTGATCGACTACCACCCGCCACGCGCGCCCGTCGGCGTGCGCAACGTCAACGGCCCAACTGCGAACGGCATTCGCCAGCGGTCCGTCTCCCGGCGCTCGCCCGGAGGCACCGGACGGTTCGGGCCGCATCGGATCGGTCCCTACGACGTCGAGTGCGTCCGCGCGCCACTCACGGATCAGCTCCCGGACCGCGAGATCGGCGGC
This sequence comes from Streptomyces sp. NPDC057743, assembly GCF_042798755.1. Classification (NCBI taxonomy): domain Bacteria; kingdom Bacillati; phylum Actinomycetota; class Actinomycetes; order Kitasatosporales; family Streptomycetaceae; genus Streptomyces; species Streptomyces sp. NPDC057743. Next base: position 148,040 of record NZ_JBHVJX010000009.1, on the reverse strand, counting down.
CTGGGCCGGCCGATCCCACGTCGATCGGCCCCGGCACTGGTCGAGCGCGATGCGGCCACTGCGGGCCGATTCCACGACGTCCTTGACCAGTTGGGTCGAGGCGCGTCCGTAGGCGTAGCCGTAGGGGAGGACGAAGAGAGTGGGGGAGAAGCGGTGGCCGCCGATGTGCGTGACCTCCCAGGTCGCGCAGCCGTCGGTGGCGAGCTGAGCGGCCAGCGGGCGGCCGAGGAGTGCACAACAGCGGTCCCGTTTGCCGTTGGTGCACACAAGCACCACAGGTTCGCCGGTGTACGGCTCCCAGAGACCGTGATGGTCTCCGGCTCCCAGGGAGGCGAAGTCGAGTCCGAGCGCGACTTTCGGGTCGGTGACGGTGGTGGTGCGGAGCCAGGAACGGCCCGGCGAGGTGTGAGCGAGGAACATGCGGCGGCGGGTGGTGCCGTGGAGATCGGCATGGCGACCCGGGCGACGGATGAGGGCGACGCGTACGCCGGTCCCTTCTGCTGCGGCTTCCAGGGCCCGGCCGAGGTGCGGATCGAGGTGGCTGTCCGTCAGCGCCTTGGCTCCCCATGGCCCGGTTTGCTCGATCAGCAGCCAGGTCCGGGCGGTTGCGGCCGTGCCGGCGAGGGGTTCGGCCGCTTCAAGGGAAGCGATAGCGCATGTGCTCACAAAGGCGAGCCTAACCCGGAGGGTGGTGCCCGGAATGCCGGGAGAGTGATGGGGCACGCAACGGCTCGCGGCGGTGGTGTGTCCTGCCTGCGGTACAGCGGAGTCGGGCGTGGGGGTCGGTTGCTGCGGGGCGGTAGTCGGGTGCCAGTGGGCGGTAGGAAGCCGGGGCGGCGGCGCACCGGGACGGTGGGACCAGGGCGGGATGCGGGCGCTTAGGCGTTGCTGCCCGTAGGTGGCTGGCGCTGACGTGGCTGGTCCTCAGGGGGTTGGTGTGGTTGCCTGCGGGCCGCAGCTAGGTCTCGGTCGTGGACACCTGGTGGGTGTGGGGTCGTCGGCGGTGTACGCCGTTCACGGTCGCCGTTCAGGAGCGTGGCTTGATGCCGTAGGCGGAGGCCGTGGGCGGGCGTAGGTGGGCCGGGCTCTGACCGCAAGCGGTCGGTTACGATCGGCAGCTCGTCCGCCGCCGGTCCGTGCGGCCCGCCACCCGCACCATGGAGGCGTCCCTTGGCCACTCAACAGATCCCGGTCGTCGTGCTCGCGGGCTTCCTGGGGTCGGGCAAGACCACCCTCCTGAACCACCTGCTGCGGGCCGGCGACGGCACCCGGATCGGTGCGATCGTCAATGACTTCGGCAGCATCGAGATCGATGCCATGACGGTTGCCGGCCAGGTGGACTCCATGGTGTCGCTGGGCAACGGATGCTTGTGCTGCGCCGTCGACACCAGTGAGTTGGATGACTACCTTGAGCGGCTGGCTCGCCCCGCCGCCCGTATCGACGTGATCGTCATCGAGGCCAGTGGGCTGGCTGAGCCGCAGGAACTCATCCGCATGATCCTCGCGAGCGACAACGAGCGGATCGTCTACGGCGGGCTGATCGAGGTCGTCGACGCGGCGGAATTTGAGGACACGCGTGTCCGGCACCCTGAGCTGAACCGGCACGTCGGGATCGCGGATCTCGTAGTGCTCAACAAGGCCGACCGGCTCTCGGACGAGGCACGTCAGAAACTTGCCGACACGCTTGCGGAACTCGCCCCGGGCCGGCCGGTGATCTGCACGGCCTACGGGCGGATCGACCCGGAGATGTTCTTCGACCGCGGGCAGGGGGAGGCTCGTGACGCGGCAGTCCGCCAGCTGTCCTTCGAAGACCTGCTACGTGAGGCTTCCGCGCAGGGGGCTCCGGGACAAGGCATCGGTGGTGGTCACGAGCATGACCATCAGGACTGCCATGGTTGCGACCACCATCATTCCGGGCATCTCCACGCCGCGTACGAGAGCGTGGAGTTCACCTCCGTCGAGCCGATGCACCCGCGCCGACTGATGGAGTTCCTCGACAGTCGTCCCTCCGGCCTCTACCGCATCAAGGGGTTTGTTCACTTCGACGTGCCGGAGAACCGTCAGAGGTTCACGCTGCACGCGGTCGGCAACTTTCTGCGCTTCTATCCCGAGCCGTGGCCGAAGGGCGAGGAACGGTGCACGCAGTTGGTGATGATCGGCAGTGGCATCGACGCGCCCGCGCTGCGCAAGGAGCTGGCGAACTGCCGGCAGGAGGTGCCGGCGGAGGCCGATGAACACAGCATGTGGGGCGTGTTGCGTTACGTGGCCTCGCGGGAGGAATGACGGGGCAGTTGGGCGGTGTTCCGGTGACTCCCCGTGCGCGAGACGCGCGGCGTCTGCGGGAGTGCGGGGCGTGGCTCCGTAGCGTCACGAGTTGAGCTGATGCCAGCGAGTTGTTGTCGTGGATTGTCGCCAAGGAGCCCGGCAAGCCAAGCGAGACAGCTCCCGACACACGCAACAGACGCCGCCGAGGCGGTGGTTCACCACCCCGGCGGCGTCCGTCGTGTGTTGGGTCGGTCGTCGTTACACGGGGCCGGCCAGGGCCGATACCGGCTTGGCCAGGGCCACGCCGGAGCCATCCCGGCGGGGGTCCGGCTCCGGCAGCGGAACCGGGGCGCCCTTGGCGTCAGCGGCCCGCACCGGCGCCGGGCCGACCCACGCCAGCGTCAGGCAGTCCTCCCCCTTCAAGAACCGCTGGCAGCGCACGCCGCCGGTCGCCCGGCCCTTGCGCGGGTACTGGTCGAACGGGGTGAGCTTGGCCGTCGCCACCGAGTCGTCCAGCGTGCCGTGCGATCCGGCGACCGTGAACACCATGGCGTCCGCGGCCGGATCCACGGCCGCGAAGGCGAGCACCTTGGCGCCCTCTCCCAGCTTGACGCCCGCCATACCACCCGCCGGCCGGCCCTGTGGCCGCACCTGCGACGCCGGATAGCGCAGCAACTGCGCCTCGTCGGTGATGAAGACCAGGTCCTCCTCGCCCGTGCGCAGCTCGGCCGCGCCCACGATGCGGTCGCCCTCCTTGAGGGTGATGACCTCCAACTCGTCCTTGTTGGACGGGTAGTCGGGCACCACGCGCTTCACGACGCCCTGTTCCGTACCGAGCGCGAGACCCGGTGAGGACTCGTCCAGCGTCGTCAGGCACACCAGCTGCTCGTCGTCCTGGAGGCTGAGGAACTCCGCGATCGCCGCACCACCGGCGAGACTGGGCGCCATGGTGTCCGGGAGCTGCGGCAGATCGATCACCGACAGTCTCAGCAACCGGCCTTGGGAGGTCACCGCCCCCACCTCGCCGCGCGCCGTAGCCGGCACCGCCGAGACGATCGCATCGTGCTTGACGCGCTTGGCGTCCGGGTCGAACGACGTCTCCGCCGTGGTGGTGCGCGCCAACAGGCCCGTGGAGGACAGCAGTACACGGCACGGGTCGTCGGAGACCTCCAGCGGTACCGCGGCGACGGTGGCCCCCGCCGACTCCTGGAGGACCGTGCGACGCGGCGTGCCGTACTTCTTGGCGACCGACGCCAGCTCCCCCGAGACCAGCTTGCGCAGTTCGGCGTCCGACTCCAGGATCCGGGTCAGTTCCGCGATCTCGGCCTCCAGCCGGTCGCGTTCGGCCTCCAGCTCGATCCGGTCGAACTTGGTCAGCCGGCGCAGCGGGGTGTCGAGGATGTACTGGGTCTGCACCTCGCTCAGCGCGAAGCGCTCCATCAGGCGTTCCTTGGCCTGCGCGCTGTTCTCGCTGGAGCGGATCAGGCGGATGACCTCGTCGATGTCCACCAGGGCTGTCAGCAGGCCCTCGACCAGGTGGAGTCGGTCGCGCCGCTTCGTGCGCCGGAACTCGCTGCGCCGGCGCACCACCTCGAAGCGGTGGTCGACGTAGACCTCCAACAGCTCCTTGAGGCCCAGCGTCAGCGGCTGGCCGTCGACCAGAGCGACGTTGTTGATGCCGAAGGACTCCTCCATCGGCGTCAGCTTGTAGAGCTGTTCCAGGACGGCCTCCGGGTTGAAGCCGTTCTTGACCTCGATCACCAGCCGCAGACCGTGCTCGCGGTCGGTGAGGTCCTTCACGTCCGCGATGCCCTGGAGCTTCTTCGCCCCCACCAGGTCCTTGATCTTGGAGATGACCTTCTCCGGGCCGACGGTGAAGGGGAGTTCGGTGACGACCAGGCCCTTGCGGCGGGCGGTGACGTTCTCCACCGTGACCGTCGCGCGGATCTTGAACGTGCCGCGGCCCTTCTCGTAGGCGTCCCGTACGCCGCCCAGTCCCACGATCCGGCCGCCCGTCGGCAGGTCCGGACCCGGCACGAAGCGCATCAGGGTGTCCAGATCCGCGTTCGGATGCTTGATCAGGTGCCGGGCCGCGGCGACCACTTCACCGAGGTTGTGCGGCGGCATGTTCGTCGCCATGCCGACGGCGATGCCGGACGCCCCGTTGACGAGGAGGTTCGGATACGCGGCGGGGAGCGTGACCGGTTCCTGCTCCTGGCCGTCGTAGTTGGGCGTGAAATCGACGGTGTCCTCGTCGATGGACTCCGTCATCAGGGACGTCGCCGACGCCATCCGGCACTCGGTGTACCGCATCGCGGCGGGCGGGTCGTCATTGCCCAGGGAGCCGAAGTTGCCATGCCCGTCCACCAGGGGCACCCGCATCGAGAACGGCTGCGCCATGCGCACCAGGGCGTCGTAGATGGAGGCGTCACCGTGCGGGTGGAGCTTACCCATCACCTCGCCGACGACCCGGGCGCACTTCACATAGCCGCGGTCGGGCCGGAGGCTCATCTCGTTCATCTGGTAGAGGATGCGGCGGTGTACGGGCTTGAGGCCGTCGCGGGCGTCCGGCAGGGCGCGCGAGTAGATGACCGAGTACGCGTACTCAAGGAAGGAACCCTGCATCTCATCGACGACGTCGATGTCGAGGATCCTCTCCTCGAAGTCGTCCGGCGGCGGGGTCTTCGTGCTGCGGCGGGCCATCGCGGCTGCGGCTCCTTCTGCTGCGTCTACTGCCGATGTGGGAACAACGCTGTTGGGTCAACGCCTACGACCAACGCCGTGATCAACGTTGACCGGTCGGCCGGCGGACCGACCGACGAGTCCGATGAGTCTGACGCCGACCATTGTGGACCGCCCCACTGACAACGCTCACCACGACTCCCCCCTTATCGCCCCACCGTCGGCTCCGGTGCCCGATCGTGGCCTTCCTGACGGGAACTTCGCCAGATGCCGACGCGGTTGCATACAGTGACAGAACTTCCTCGCAAGCGGATCGAAGGGACGTACATGCCCATGGGTCACACGGCCACAGAACAAGCCGGCTCCGGCGGCCTGACAGCGACCGAGCACCGGCTGGCCAATGGCCTGCGCGTGGTGCTCTCCGAAGACCACCTGACGCCGGTGGCGGCCGTCTGCCTGTGGTACGACGTCGGCTCGCGTCACGAGGTGAAGGGCCGTACGGGCCTGGCGCACCTCTTCGAGCACTTGATGTTCCAGGGGTCCGCGCAGGTGAAGGGCAACGGCCACTTCGAACTCGTCCAGGGTGCCGGCGGCTCGCTCAACGGGACCACCAGTTTCGAGCGCACCAACTACTTCGAGACCATGCCCGCCCACGAGCTGGAGCTCGCGCTCTGGCTGGAGGCGGACCGGATGGGCTCGCTGCTGACCGCGCTCGACGAGGAATCCCTGGAGAACCAGCGCGACGTCGTCAAGAACGAGCGCCGCCAGCGTTACGACAACGTCCCTTACGGCACGGCCTTCGAGAAGCTGACGGCCATGGCCTACCCGGAGGGCCACCCGTACCACCACACCCCCATCGGGTCGATGGCCGATCTCGACGCCGCCTCCCTGGAGGACGCGCGGGCCTTCTTCCGCACCTACTACGCGCCCAACAACGCGGTCCTGTCCATCGTGGGCGACATCGACCCCGAGCAGACGCTGGCCTGGGTGGAGAAGTACTTCGGCTCGATCCCTTCGCACGACGGCAAGCAGCCGCCGCGCGACGGCAGCCTGCCCGAGACCATCGGCGGCCAGCTCCGCACCGTCGTCGAGGAGGACGTCCCCGCGCGTGCCCTGATGGCCGCCTACCGTCTCCCGCACGACGGCACCCGCGAGGCCGACGCCGCCGACGTGGCGCTCACCATCCTGGGCGGCGGCGAGTCCTCCCGCCTGTACAACCGCCTGGTGCGCCGCGACCGTAGCGCCGTCGCCGCCGGCTTCGGTCTGCTGCGGCTGGCCGGTGCGCCCTCACTGGGCTGGCTGGACGTGAAGGCGTCCGGTGGCGCGGAGGTCCCCGCCATCGAGGCCGCCGTCGACGAGGAGTTGGCCCGCTTCGCCGAAGAGGGGCCGACCCCGGAGGAGATGGAGCGGGCCCAGGCCCAACTGGAGCGCGAATGGCTGGACCGGCTCGCCACGGTCAGCGGCCGCGCCGACGAACTGTGCCGCTACGCCGTCCTGTTCGGCGACCCGCAGCTCGCGCTCTCCGCCGTCCAGCGCGTCCTGGACGTCAGCCCGTTGGAGGTGCAGGCGGCCGCCAAGGCCCGGCTGCGCCCCGACAACCGCGCCGTGCTCGTCTACGAGCCCACCGCGCAGCCCGACGCCGCCGGCACCGAGGAAGAGGAGGCGGCCAAGTGACCGACGCCACCACCCCAGCAGACGCCCCCATGAGCACCATGGAGTTCCACCCGCAGCCCCAAAGCGGTGCGCCCAAGCCGTGGGCCTTCCCGGCGCCCGAGCGCAGCCAGTTGGCCAACGGGCTGACCCTGCTGACCAGTCACCGGCCCGGGCAGCAGGTCGTCGCCGTGGAGGTCAACCTCGTCGCCCCGCTGGCGGCCGAGCCCGAGGGCCTCGACGGCGTCGCCACGATCATGGCCCGGGCCTTCTCCGAGGGCACCGACAAGCACACCGCCGAGGAGTTCGCCGCCGAACTGGAGCGCTGCGGCGCCACGTTGGACGCGCACGCCGACCACCCCGGTGTACGGGTCTCCCTTGAGGTCCCGGCCTCCCGTCTGCCGCGTGCCCTCGGTCTGCTCGCCGACGCGCTGCGTGCCCCCGCCTTCCCGGACGACGAGGTCGAGCGGCTGGTCCGCAACCGCCTCGACGAGATCCCGCACGAGCTGGCCAACCCGGCCCGGCGCGCGGCGATGGCGCTGTCCAAGGAGCTGTTCCCGGCCAACTCCCGGATGTCCCGGCCCCGTCAGGGCACCGAGGAGACCATCGCCCGGATCGACGCGGCCGCCGTCCGCGCCTTCTACGACGCGCACGTCCGGCCCGCCACCGGCACCGCCGTCATCGTCGGCGACTTCACCGGCGTCGACCTGGACGCGGCGCTGGCCGACACCCTGGGCGCCTGGAAGGGTTCCCCCGCGCAGCCGTCGAAGCCCTCGCCGGTCGTCGCCGACGACACCGGTCGCGTGGTGATCGTCGACCGTCCCGGTGCCGTTCAGACCCAGCTGCTCATCGGACGGGTCGGCGCCGACCGGCACGACCAGGTGTGGCCCGCCCAGGTGCTCGGCACGTACTGCCTGGGTGGCACCCTCACGTCCCGTCTGGACCGGGTGCTGCGCGAGGAGAAGGGCTACACCTACGGGGTGCGCGCCTTCGGCCAGGTCCTGCGTTCCTCCGCCCCGTCGTCCCCGGAGGGCGCCACCGGCGCCGCCCTGCTCGCCATCAGCGGGTCGGTGGACACCGCCTCCACCGGGCCGGCCCTGAAGGACCTGTGGACGGTGCTGCGCACCCTCGCGGCCGAGGGGCTGACCGACGCCGAGCGCGACGTCGCCGTGCAGAACCTCGTCGGCGTGGCCCCGCTCAAGTACGAGACCGCCGCTGCGGTTGCGGGGACCCTGGCCGACCAGGTGGAGCAGCAGCTCCCGGACGACTACCAGGCGCAGTTGTACGTCCGGCTTGCGGAGACCGGCACGGTCGAGGCGACCGCGGCGGTCGTCAACGCCTTCCCCGCGGACCGGCTGGTGACGGTCCTGGTGGGCGACGCGGCGCAGATCGCCGAGCCCGTCAAGGCGTTGGGCATCGGCGAGGTGACGGTCGTCAGCGGCTGACCTCGGCTGCATGACGGCACGTCACCCGACGTCCCGTCACTTATCGACAAAGCGGCTCCCGTGGCAGTGACTTGCCACGGGAGCCGCTGCGTGTGCACGGCGTTTTCCGCCCGCCCAACTGGTGAGCGTTGCTCCGTCACCTCTACGGGGCCGCGCCCGCAACCGGGCGGTGCCGTCTGCCCGGTTGCGTCGGTTGCCCGATTCGAGTGTGGCGTGCCGCACAAAACTCCAGTTCTGTTTGCCGATTGAAAGTTGCCCCGTTTAGCGTCGGTCCGGCTGTTCGTCACAACTCCGCCACAACAGTGGCACCGAGCAGTCATCGCCGAGTCCCCGTACGGCGCGAGCCAGGGGAGCCGGGGACCCACATGTCCCTTGGGGTGAATCGGACTCCTCTCCGGAGGAGCCCGTAGGAGACCTTCCTGCTCCGAACCCGTCAGCTAACCCGGTAGGCGAGAGGGAAGGAAAGGACCAGCCCGTACATGGCGTTCACCCGTGCCACCGGGAAGCACCGCCGTGCGAGCCGCACCGCTCGCACGACCCGCAACCTCGCCGGCATAGCCACCCTCGCGGCCTCCGGAGTCGTCGCCTCCGTAGCGTCGCCCGCGCTGGCCGCCACGGGCGAGCCGACCCACGACACCGGCCTCCAGCACGCCGTCGAGCTCGGTGACGAACTCGCCGTCCGGATCGAGGCCCAGGCGGACACGCAGCAGGCGGCTGCCGAGGCCGCCGAGGCCAGGGCGAAGGCCGAGGTCGAGGCCAAGCGGCTGGCCGAGATGGCGAAGAAGAAGGCCGACGAGGAGCGCGCGGCTAAGGTACGCGCCGCCCGCGAGGCCGAGCGCAAGCGCCTCAACACCTTCGTTGCTCCGGTGGCCGATTCCTACGTCTCCACCGCGTACAAGGCGTCCAGCGGCCTGTGGTCCTCGGGCAGCCACACCGGCATCGACTTCCACGCCGCCTACGGGACGCAGGTCCACGCCGTGGGCGCCGGCACCGTCGTCGAGGCCGGCTGGGGCGGCGCGTACGGCAACAACATCGTGATCCGGATGAACGACGGTACGTACACCCAGTACGGCCACCTCTCGTCGATCGGGGTGAGCGTCGGGCAGTCCGTCACCCCGGGGCAGCAGATCGCCCTCTCCGGCAACACCGGCAACACCACCGGCCCGCACCTCCACTTCGAGGCCCGGACCGGCCCTAACTACGGCTCGGACATCGACCCGATCGCTTACCTGCGCGCGCACGGCGTCAGCGTCTGACCTTCCCCGACCTCTCCGCCGCAGCACCGTCCCCCTGGAGCCCCGGCCCGCCACCCTGGTGGGCCGGGGCTCCGTCGTTTCCGTAGGGCCACCGCCGGTCCGTCCGCCAGCTTCCCGGACCGCACCGTCCGAAAAGCGCCGTTGAATTCGCGACATTCCACGGGAGAATCCATCCGTGTCGAATAGAGTCGAGGAATGTCGCCGAGCGGTGACATCTTTCGGGGATTACGGCGGAGGCACGGACGATGCGAAGCCACATTTCCGCGCACGCGGTGTGCACGGCGATTCGGGACGATATCGTCTCCGGTCTGCTCGCGCCGGGGAGCCGGCTGATCGAGGACATTCTCGCCGCGCGGTACGGCGTCTCCCGGGTCCCGGTGAGGGAAGCGCTGCGCACCCTCCAGTCCGAAGGTTTCGTCACCTCCCGCCACCACGCGGGCGCCTGCGTCGCCGAGCTCACCGAGCAGGAGGCCGCCGACCTCCTCGACATGCGCGCCCTCATGGAGCCGCTGGGCGCAGCCCGCGCCGCCGCCCGCCGCACCACCGCTCACCTCAAGGTGCTGCGCGGCCTGGTGCGACTCGGTCGCGAACGGGCCCGCCACGGTCACCCCAACGACCTGCGCCAGCTGGACGGTTGGTTCCACGAGACGCTCGCCCAGGCGGCCGGCAGCCCCAGTCTCACGGCGCTCCTCACCCAGCTGCGACGCAAGATCGAGTGGACCTATGTCATCGAGCCGCCCACCCGCGTCACCGATGCGTGGGACGAACACGGCGCCGTACTTGACGCCGTCGCCCGTGGGGACGCGGAACGGGCGCGCACCCTCATGGCGGCGCACATCGAACGCTCGCTCCCGGTGTACCGACTGCGCCGCCACGCTTCCGATGTGAGCGAGGCGAAACGACCCGTCAACACGGCACGCGCCCGCGCTTAACAATCGCCCCGTATACAAAGGGGGGAGGCGTCGGGGAATGCGAGTGTTGGGGGAGAAGGCGGGGCGGGGGTGCTCGGCGTGCGTTTCTGATGCCGCTTGCCGAAATGCCCCCCTGTGAATGGGGAGAATGGGAATCTCGTATTAGGGGTGCCGGCCAGAGGTCGCGAATGAGGGTGGCGGCTGGTGGACCCTATCGCCGTCCGGAATCGCTCCCGGACGGCCATGCGAATTTCTGAGGCTTCCGATTGGCCGACGAAGAATCCGCAACGTGCCTTTGTCGCCCACGGTTCAACGCATTGCCCGACGCCCTCAAATCGCCCGACGCCCTCAAGTAATGGCGAGTGCTTGCCTCCACGCACACGCGAACGACCCCGCCGCGGCAGCCGGTTGTGTGTACCGGTTGCCACGGCGGGGCCGTGTCGACTGGCGTCCGAAGTCCTGGGCGGGGTGCGTGGCCCCCCGCTGGTACTCGGGGGCTCAGACGGTCTCGGGGAGCTCCTCAAGGCCCTCGGCGACCAGCTTCGCCAGGCGGTCGAGCGCGGCCTCGGCGCCCTCGGCCTCGGAAGCCAGCACGATCTCCTCGCCACCCTGGGCGCCCAGGCCCAGGACCGCCAGCATGGAGGCGGCGTTCACCGGGTTGCCGTCGGCCTTGGAGATCGTTATCGGGACACCGGAGGCGGTGGCCGCTCGGACGAAGATCGACGCGGGGCGGGCGTGCAGCCCCTCGGCCCAACCGACATTGACGCGGCGCTCAGCCATGGTGTTGCCCTTCAAAGTCGTGACTGTTGTCTAGACCATTCTCGCACGCTGCCGGGGGTGGTCCGGCAGCCTGTCGCCCCGGCTTCCCGTCGGGCTGCCGGCCCTTCTTTCAGGCCGTCGGGTCCGCGCGATGAGACCGGGAAGAACGAGAGTACGCATGCCGAGCCGGTTGTCAGTGGCCCGCCGTACGCTGTCCGCATGCAGACGCCGCCGGATCATGCCTACCCGACCCACTGGGAAGCCGACGTGGTGCTGCGTGACGGCGGGACGGCGCGCATCCGGCCCATCACGCCCGACGACGCCGAGCGGCTGGTCTCCTTCTACGAGCAGGTGTCGGACGAGTCGAAGTACTACCGCTTCTTCGCGCCGTACCCGCGCCTGTCCGACCGCGACGTCCACCGGTTCACCCACCACGACTATGTCGACCGGGTCGGCCTGGCCGCCACCGTGGGCGGCGAGTTCATCGCCACCGTCCGCTACGACCGGATCGACGCGCGGGGGCTTCCCGCCAAGAGTCCCGAGGACGACCAGGCGGAGGTGGCCTTCCTCGTTCAGGACGCCCACCAGGGTCGCGGCGTCGCCTCCGCACTCCTGGAGCATGTCGCCGCCGTCGCAAGGGAGCGCGGCATCCGCCGGTTCGCCGCCGAGGTGCTGCCCGCCAACACCAAGATGATCAAGGTGTTCACGGACGCCGGCTACACGCAGAAGCGCACCTTCGAGGACGGCGTCGTCCGCCTGGAGCTCGACCTCGAACCGACCGAGCAGTCCATGGCCGTGATGCGCGGCCGCGAGCAGCGCGCCGAGGCCCGCTCCGTCCAACGACTGCTCGCCCCCGGCTCCGTAGCCGTCATCGGCACCGGCCGCACCCCCGGCGGCGTCGGCCGCACCGCGCTGCGCAACCTCCTCGACGCCGGCTTCACCGGCCGGGTGCACGCCGTCAACCACGCCTTCCCCGAGGACCTCCGCCGCCTGGAGCCCGAGGGCGTGCCGGCCGCCCGTACGCTGCGCGACATCCCCGAGCCGGTCGACCTGGCGGTCGTCGCCGTCCCCGCGGCCGCCGTCCCCGACGTCATCCGCGACTGCGGTGAGCACGGCGTCCAGGGCGTACTGGTCCTCTCCTCCGGGTACGCCGAGGCCGGTCCCGACGGGCGCGAACGGCAGCGCACCCTGTTGCACCGGGCCCGCTCCTACGGGATGCGGCTCATCGGGCCCAACGCCTTCGGGCTGATCAACACCGCCCCCGAGGTCCGGCTGAACGCCTCGCTCGCCCCCCAGATGCCCGGCGCCGGCCGGATCGGCCTGTTCACCCAGTCCGGCGCGATCGGCATCGGGCTCCTCAGCGGCCTGCACGAGCGCGGCCCCGGCGACGGCGGGATCGCCGGCATCTCCACCTTCGTCTCGGCCGGCAACCGCGCCGACGTCTCCGGCAACGACCTCCTCCAGTACTGGTACGACGACCCGCACACCGACGTCGCCATCCTCTACCTGGAGTCCATCGGCAACCCCCGGAAGTTCGCCCGCCTCGCCCGCCGCACCGCCGCCGTCAAGCCGGTGGTCGTCGCCAAGGGGGCCAGGCACCACGGCACCGCCCCCATGGGCCACGCCGTCCCCACCGTCCGCGTCCCCGACAGCACCGTGGCCGCCCTGATGCGCCAGGCCGGCGTGATCCGCGTCGACACGGTCACCGAACTGATCGACGCCGGGCTGCTGTTGGCCGCCCAGCCGCTGCCGGCCGGCCCCCGCGTCGCCATCCTGGGCAACTCCGAATCGCTGGCCCTCCTGGCCTACGACGCCTGCCTCACCGAGGGGCTGCGCCCGCAGCGCCCCCACGTCCTGCCGTCCGCCGCCAGCCCGGAGGACTTCCGCGCCGCGCTCGCCCGGACGCTCGCCGGGGACGGTTGCGACGCCGTCGTCGTCACCGCGATCCCGTGGGTGGGGGAGGAGGGCAGCGCCTCCCCGAGGGGCGGCGAGGGCGCCGCGCTCGCCGCCGCCCTGCGCGCCGCGGTCGCCGCCGACGCCGCCAAGCCGGTCGCCGTCGTCCACCTCGCGATGGACGACCTGGCCGCGACGCTCGCGGCCCCGCCCGAGCCCTGCGCCCCGCAGGCCCATGACGAGCCGTCCGCTCCCGCCCCCGAGCCCCAGGGGCGACCCCTCGCTGCCCCCGGGGCACCGCACGGCCCGATAGCGCCCCCGTATACCCACGACCGGACCCCCGCCCCGGAGACCGAGGCCGCACCCCGCCCCGTCCGCATCCCTGCCTACCCGGCGGCCGAGCGGGCCGTCCGCGCCCTCGCCGAGGCCGTCCGGTACGCCGCGTGGCGCCGGGCGGCCGCCGAGCCGGGCCGGGTGCCCGCCTACGACGACATCCAGGAGGCAGCGGCGGGCGCGGACATCGAGCGGCTGCTCGACCAGCTCACCACGGACGTCGCCCCCGGTCGCTCCGTCGCGCTGCCCCCGCCCGATGCCGAGGCGCTGCTGGCCCGCTACGGCATCCACCCCCGCCCCACCCTCCCGGCCCCCGACCCGGACACCGCCGTCCGCGCCGCCGCCCGGCTCGGCTACCCGGTCGCCCTCAAGACCACCGCCCCCCACCTACGGCACCGCGCCGACCTCGGCGGCGTCCGCCTCGACATCGCCGGCGAGGCCGAACTCCGCCGCACCTACGCCGAATTGACCGCCCGCCTGGGCTCGCCGACGGAGCTCCGGCCGGTCGTCCAGGCGATGGTGCCGCGCGGCGTCGACACCGTCGTCCGCGCCGCCATCGACCCCGCCGCCGGCGCGGTCCTCTCCTTCGGGCTGGCCGGCGCGCCCTCCCAACTGCTCGGCGACATAGCCCACCGTCTGATTCCGGCCACCGACCGCGAGGTCAACGAGCAGATCCGGTCGATCCGCAGCGCCCCGCTGCTCTTCGGCTGGCGCGGTTCCCAGCCGGTGGACACCGCCGCCCTGGAGGAGTTGATGCTGCGGGTCTCCCGGCTCGTCGACGACCATCCGGAGGTGGTCGCCGTGGACCTCGAACCGGTCGTCGTCGCCCCGCACGGCCTGGCCGTCCTGGGCGCCTCCGTCCGCCTCGCCAGACCGCCCGCCACCACCGACCTCGGGCCCCGCCGGCTGCCCGTCTACTGAGGGTCTCGCGCCCCGGTGCGCCCCGTAAGATGGACTCCATGGCTAAGACCGGTACGACGACCCAGGGGCTGCGCGCGGCGATCGAGCGCAGTGGCTATTACCCGACGCTCGTGGCCGAGGCGGTGCAAGCCGCGGTCGGTGGTGAGCCGGTGGTGTCGTACCTCGTTCACCAGGAGACGACCTTCGACGCCAACGAGGTCCGCCGCCACGTCACGGTCCTGGTCCTGACCGGCACCCGCTTCATCGTCAGCCACACCGACGAGCAGGCCGCCGACGCCACCTCCCCGTCCCCGTACGCCACCACCTCCACCGAGTCCGTCAAGCTCGGCCGGATCTCGTCCGTCGTGCTCAGCCGCGTCGTCGCCAACCCCGAGTCCTACACCCCCGGCCAGCTCCCCCGCGAGGTCGTCCTCACCATCGGCTGGGGCGCCGTCGCGCGCCTCGACCTGGAGCCCGCCAGCTGCGGCGACCCCAACTGCGAAGCGGACCACGGCTACACCGGTTCCTCCACCGCGGACGACCTCTCCCTCCGGGTCAGCGAGGCCGGCGACGGCCCGGAGTCGGTGCGCGAGACCCTCGCCTTCGCCCAGGCGCTCTCCGAGGCCACCGCGGCCACCAGCGCCCGCTGATGGTGCACACCGCCCCCGCCTGGCCGGAGCCCGAACCGCTCGACCCGCTCACCGCCCCGGTGCCCCAGTACGGCACCGGCTCGCTCGCCGACCTGCTGCCCGCCATCGTCGCCGGCCAGGGCCTGCCCGGCGTCAGCAGCACCATGGAGCTGGCGCCCGCCGACCGCGCCTGCGTCTTCCTGATCGACGGCCTCGGTTGGGAACTGCTGCGTGCGCACCCGGACGAGGCGCCGTTCCTGACCTCCCTCCTGGACAGCTCGTTCAACGGCACCGGCCGCCCACTCACCGCCGGCTTCCCCGCCACCACCGCCACCTCCCTGGCCTCGGTCGGCACCGGCCTGCCACCGGGTGCGCACGGCCTGCCCGGATACACCTGCCAGGACCCGGCCACCGGCGCGCTGATGAACCAGCTGCGCTGGCGCCCGTGGACCGACCCGCACGCCTGGCAGCCCTACCCCACGGTCTTCCAACGCGCCGAGGCCGCCGGCATCCACACCTGCCAGGTCTCCGCGCCCGACTTCGCCCAGACCCCGCTCACCCGGATCGCGCTCAGCGGCGGTACCTTCCACGGCCGCCTCTCCGGCGAGGAACGGATGGACCTCGCCGCCGATCAACTGGCCGCCGGTGACCGCTCGCTGGTCTACACCTACTACTCCGAGGTCGACGGCAAGGGCCACCGCTACGGCGTCGACTCCGACGCCTGGCGCGGCCAACTGCTCTACGTGGACCGGCTCGCCCAGCGCCTGGCCGAGCAACTCCCGCCGCGCAGCGCCCTGTACGTCACCGCCGACCACGGCATGATCGACATCCCCTTCGACCCCGACTCCCGGATCGACTTCGACGAGGACTGGGAACTGCGCGCCGGCGTGCGCCTGTTGGGCGGCGAGGCGCGTGCCCGACACGTCTACGCCCACCCGGGCGCCGCCGCCGACGTTTTCGCCGTCTGGCGCGAAGTGGTCGGCGACCAGATGTGGGTCGCCGGCCGCGAGGAGGCCATCGCCGCGGGCTGGTTCGGCCCGCACGTCGACGACCGGGTGCGCGCCCGGATCGGTGACGTGGTGGCCGCCGCCCACGCCGACGTGGCGATCGTCGCCAGCGAACGGGAGCCCAACGAGTCGCAGATGGTCGGCCTGCACGGCTCCATGACCCCGGTGGAGCAGCTGGTGCCACTCCTCGAAGTCCGCACCTGACCCCTGCGCGTCCGCACCGTCAACCCACCGCACGTCCCATCCGTACGAGCCCGAAAGGCCCGCCCTTCCCCATGCCCGAGCTGGTGTTCTTCTCCGGAACGATGAACTGCGGAAAGTCGACACTGGCGCTGCAGATCGAGCACAACCGATCGGCCCGCGGCCTACAGGGCATGATCTACAGCCGCAACGACCGGGCCGGTCGCGGCAAACTCTCCTCGCGCCTGGGCCTGGTCACCGAGGCCGTCGAGGCCGTGGACGACCTCGACTTCTACGCCCATGTCGTGGACCACCTCAGCGCCGGCGGCCGGGTCGACTACGTCATAGCCGACGAGGCGCAGTTCCTCGGCCCCGAGCAGGTCGACCAACTCGCCCGGGTCGTCGACGACCTGGAGCTGGATGTCTTCGCGTTCGGCATCACCACCGACTTCCGCAGCAAGCTCTTCCCCGGCTCCCAGCGCCTGGTCGAACTCGCCGACCGCATCGAGGCGCTGAAGGTGGAGGCGCTCTGCTGGTGCGGCGCCCGGGCCACCCACAACGCGCGCACCGTCGACGGTCGGATGGTCGTCGAGGGCGCGCAGGTCGTCGTCGGCGACGTCGTGGGCGAGGCCCCCGGCGAGGGCGCGAAGCGGCCGGCGGAGGTCGGCTACGAGGTGCTCTGTCGCCGTCACCACAGCCGGCGGCAGACCGCGGCGACCGCCCGCGCGGTCGCACTCTCCCCGGACGTCCTGCCGGTCGACAGCGCGCGGTAGACGGGCTGTGGTCGCCGGGCGGGCGGTCCGCCTCAGCGCCGCTGGATGATGGTGAAGGCCGCGCCCTCGCTGTCGGCGACGGTCGCCAGCCGGCCGTGCGCCGACTCCCGTGCGGGCCGCAGCACATGGCCGCCCAGTTCGACGACCCTACGGGCGGCGGCGTCGGTGTCCGGGACGGCGAAGTACGTCATCCAGTGCGGCCCCCGGTCGCGCGGCAGCGCATTGCCGACACCGTGGATGCCGGCGACCGGCTTCCCCTTGATGTGCAGCGTCAGGTAGTCGAAGTCGGCGGAGACCACGGCCTCCCGTTCGAAGCCGAAGACGTGCTCGTAGAACGGGGCGACGGAGTCGGTCTCCTGGGTGACCAACTCGTTCCACACGGGGGTGCCCGGTTCGCCGCTGACCGCGGTGCCCAGCATCGTCCGCCCCTGCCAGACACCGAAGATGGCGCCCTGCGGGTCGGAGGCGATCGCCATCCGGCCGGCGTCGTCGGCATCCAACGGGCCGACCCCGACGGTGCCGCCGCAGGCGCGGATCTGCTCGGCGGTCACGTCCGCGTCGTCACTGGCCAGATAGGTGGTCCAGGCGACCGGGAGGTGCCGGTCGGCCGCCAGTTCACCGACTCCGGCCACCTCTAGCCCGTCGAGGAAGGCGCGGGCATACGGACCGAAGTGCTGCGGCCCCGGGCGGAACTCCCAGCCGAAGAGCGCGCCGTAGAACTCCTGCGTCGCGGGCAGGCTGTGCGCCAGGAGGCTCACCCAGCAGGGCGCGCCGGGCATCCGCCGGGCTGCTGCCTCGGTCGTCATCGTCACTCTCTCCTCGGAGCATCGTGGTGCTGGCCATGTGCGATACGGGCGGGGGTCCCGAGCAGATGCTCGCACCCTGTCATCGGGTGTGCGCCCCGGCCGCGCCGTCCATGGCGCGTTCACGAGGGAGAATGCCCGTTTTGACGTTCCACTTCCGTTTGAGCGGCGTTGCGGCGCCGCTCAACTCCGTCATACGGAGGGTGGGCACCCGCCTTCTGTACGTAGTCACTGCTACGCAAGGATGAGTGCCATGAATGCCATCATCACCGCTACCGAACTCGCGAGCGAGTTGACGGGCCCCGATGCTCCGCTCCTCCTGGACGTGCGCTACCAGCTCGGCGGCCCGCCCGGTCGCCCCGAGTACGAGGCCGGTCACCTGCCCGGCGCGGTCTACGTCGACCTCGAAGGCGAACTGGCCGGGCCGCCCGGTGCGGCGGGCCGGCACCCGCTCCCCGAACTCGCCGCCTTCACCGCCGCGATGAGGGCCGCCGGCGTCAGCGCTGCCCGCCCGGTGGTCACGTACGACGGCGGTCAGGGGTGGGCGGCCGCCCGCGCGTGGTGGCTGCTGCGCTGGGCGGGCCACCCGAACGTGCGGGTCCTCGACGGCGGAGTAGCCGCGTGGCGGGCGTCCGGCGGCACCATGAGTGTCGACAAAGTGACTCCGCGGCAGGGTGACTTCACCCCCACGCCAGGCGCGATGCCGCTGCTGACCGCCGACGAAGCGGCCGCCCTCGCCCGTCGAGGTGTCCTCCTGGACGCGCGGGCGGGGGAGCGCTACCGGGGCGAGACCGAACCCATCGACCCGGTGGCCGGCCACATCCCCGGCGCGGTGTCCGCCCCCACGACCGAGAACGTCGCCGACGGCAGCACAGTCTTCCGCCCCGCTGCCGAACTCGCCGCGCGATTCACGGCGCTGGGTGCCACCAACGAGACCGAGGTCGGCGTCTACTGCGGCTCCGGCGTGTCCGCGGCCCACCAGATCCTCGCCCTCGCCGTCGCCGGCGTTCCCGCGGCGCTGTACGTCGGCTCCTGGAGCGAATGGTGTGCCGACCCCTCCCGGCCCATCGCCACCGGCCCACAGCCCGGCTGAGCGACTGCTGGGGCCCATAGCGCGCCCACAGAACGGCGTCCGCCCGCTCCCCGAATCCAGGGAGCGGGCGGACGCCACGCACAACAGGGCCGGAACCCGACCGTTCCGGGCTATTCCGGCTTCTTCCTCCGCGTGCCGAAGACGATCTCGTCCCAACTGGGCACCGCGGCCCGCCGCCCGGGCCGTACTCCGTCGGCCTCGGCCTGTCGGTCCGTCGTCCCCGTCAGCCGGTCGCGGTGGCCTCCCACCGCCCGCGGCATCAACACATCGGCATACGCGGAACCCGCACCCGCGCTCGCCGCGGGCGCCGGCGGCTCCTCGACCTCGGCCTGCTCCTCGTCCTCCGGCTGCGACGTCTTGGCGGTATCAGGGACGACCATGTCGCCCCGGAAGCTGGGCACCGCCTCCAGCAGGCTGGTCAGTGAATCCCGCTCCCGCTCGCCGGTGGCCGCCTCGCTCCGGCTCTCCCGTTCCCGATCCTCACCGGACTGCTCGGCGCGCTCCGGCGCCTGACGGTCCAGGGCACGGTCCAACGGCCGGTCGCGCGGCAGCCGCGCGATCCGGGGCACGAACGGGAAGCTGGGCTCGGGGGTGTCGTCGCTCTCGCCGATCAGCGCCCGGGCCTCGTCGTCCACGGCCTGCACCAGGCGGCGGGGCGGGTCGTAGGTCCAGGTGGCCGACTGCGGCTCCCCGGCAACCCGGTAGACGAGCAGCACCTCCCAGGTGCCGTCGTCCCGACGCCAGGAGTCCCACTGGGCGCTGTCCTTGTCGGCGCCGCGCAGCAGCAGCCGCTCGGCAACCGCCTCGCCAAGCTGGGGCCCGGTGTTCTCGCCCGGCCGACGCACAGGGGTCTTGCGGGCCCGCTCGGCCATGAACGCCCGCTCGGCGAGCACCGGCCCCTCGAAGCGGCGCACCCGGTCGACGGGGATGCCGGCGAGTTGAGCGACCTCCTCAGCGGAGGCACCGGCTCGTATCCGCGCCTGGATGTCCCGCGGGCGCAGATGGCTCTCGACCTCGATCTCGATCTGGCCCAGCCGCGCTCTGTCGTTGCGGACGGCGGCGCGCAGCCGTTCGTCGATCGGAAGCGTGTACTCGGTGCTGTCCGCAGCCTTGAGCACCAGCCGTGTGCCGTCGTTGGAGACGGCCACGACACGCAGTTCGGGCATGGGGACCTCCCGGGTGGTGCCTGCCGACGTCACGTGCGTCGCTGCTTCCGCTAGTCGAGTGTGGCCTGCCCGGGTGCAGCCTGCCACAACATTGCCGAGTTGCCCGGCGTGTCGGGGCTTGGCCCAGAAACGCCGTCATGACACGGTTACCAGTTCGCAACGCTCAGTGACCATGCCGCTTGCCCTGTCACCGGCCACCCGTGCCGAGCAACGGCACCCCAGGGAGGGTGTCACCTTCAGTGCCCCTCCCGCGGGTCCGGGCAGCCGGACGGGAACCGGGGCCAGGGCTCGCCACAGTACTCCATTTGGGCCACTGAAGTGGACCGCCGCGCCGTGGAAGTTCTGGGCAGGGAGTCAGGGCAAGTCACCTTGTCGACCTCTCTACCTGCACTGCGGGTGGCGTCGTTCACAGATTCCTCAGATTCGGAACTATTGACTCCGCCATTTGGTCACTTCTCCATGCAAGATGGATCGAAGGGGCGATCAAAGGTAGGAGATGGACGAAAAAACCGAAGCGGACACGAAACCGAAGGAGAAGCGGATCGACCTGAGCCTCGCCCAGGTCGCCGGCAGCGCGCTCGCTGCCGCCGTCGCCGCGTTCCTCGCGGGTCAGTTCAGTTTGTACGGAACCATCATCGGCGCGGGTGTCGTCAGCATCGTCGCCACGACCGGCGGCTCGATATTCCAGCACCTGTTCCGGCGCACTGGTGAACAGATCAAAGAAGCGGCGGTCACCACCCGACCGAAGCCGCACCGCGACTCCATCACCCGATCCCGACCCACCACCCGATCCCAGACCACCACGAGCACCCCTGGGCATGCCGATGCCACGAAGGTGCTGCCCACCTTCGACAAGCAAGGCGCCCAGGACCCCGTCACCTCCGTCGCGGCCCGCGAACCGGGGCCCGCTACGGCCCGCACACAGCTGATCCCCCGCGCTCAGCAGCAGCCGCCCGGGCGTGACCTGGACGCGACTCAGCTGATGGCGCAGCCGGCCGAGCGGACCATGGCGCTGGGCCGGGCGGCAGCCCGGGACGCCGACGCGACCACCGTGCTCCCGCAGGCCGGTGAGCCCAGGGGCCCGGAGTCCGGCACCGTGCCGCACGACACCGAAGAGGCGACCGCCACCTACGGGACTCGGTTGCGCGGCTGGAAGCGGCCCGCGCTCGGTGCGCTCGCCGTCTTCGTACTCGCCATGGGCGCCGTCACCGCCACCGAGCTCCTCACCGGCCAGACGGCGAGCGGCAACCCCGGCACCACCCTCGGCAACATCACCACCGGCAAAATCGCCCCGCAGCGGCACAGCACTCCGCAGGCCCCTGATCCAGGGCACTCCACCGGGAGCGGTACCGGCCGCCATGGCGGTTCGCCGTCGCCGGACCCCAACCGCTCCGGCGGCACGGGCTCCGACGGTGCCAACAGCGGCACCGGCCACAGCGGGCAGACCCCGACGCCGACGCCGAGCGACGGCGCCTCCGGCTCCCCGAGCCCCGGCACGTCCTCCTCGCCCGACCCGTCGCCGAGCCAGTCGGCCGGTACCGACGGCGGCAAGGACGGCGGTGGCTCCGGCTCGACCGGCGGTGGTGCCACCCCGGGGCACCAGCAGAGCGGCAAGCCCTCCGGTGGGCAGACCCCCGACCCCAACACCCCCTGAACCCTGACGAAGGATCGCCCCCAACGGGCGGGCCGCCGCATCGGCGGACCACCCAGGACCGTGGCCCGGTGCCCCCTACGGGACACCGGGCCACGGCACGTCTGACGGGCCGGTCGCCGCTCACTCACCCAGCACCTGCCGCAGGTAGCGGTTGGCGAACCGGCGCTCCGGGTCCAGCCGATCGCGCAGCGCCGTGAACTCGCCGAACCGCGGATAGACGCCGGCCAGGTATGCCGCATCGCGGGTGTGCAACTTCCCCCAGTGCGGCCGGCCCTCGTGTGCGGTCATGATCCGCTCCGTGGCCCCGAAGTACGCCTGGTACGGCGTCCCGCGGTACATGTGCACCGCGAGGTAGACGGTGTCCCGCCCCGAGGCGGTGGACAGCAACAGGTCGTCGGCGGGCGCGATCCGCACCTCCACCGGGAAGCTGATCCTGAAGCCCGACCGCTCCACCAGTGCCTTCAGCTCACCCAGCGCCCCGATCGCGGCCTCCCTGGGGAGCGCGTATTCCATCTCCACGAACCGCACCCGCCGCGGCGAGGTGAACACCTTGTAGGGGACGTCGATGTACGTACGGGCGGACAGCGCCCGGCTGGAGAGCTTCGCGATGCCCGGTATGGCGGCCGGTACCGCTCGGCCCACCGCGCACGCCACCTGGAACACCCCGTTGGACAGCAACTCGTCCTCGATCCAGCCGCTCACCCGCCCCGGGGGCGCCGCCGGACCCTGGCTACGGTTGTTGCGCTTGGTGTTGCAGTTACCGGTGTGGGGGAACCAGTAGAACTCGAAGTGCTCGTTCTCTGCGACGAGTTCGTCGAAGCGGTCGGTCACCTCGGCGAACGTCATCGGCTCCTCGCGGGCGGTCAGCAGGAATTCCGGCTCCACCGCGAACGTCAACTCGCTGACCACGCCCAGCGCGCCCAACCCCAGCCGCGCCCCGGCGAACACCTCGGGGTTCTCCGCTGCGGAACAGCGCAGCACCGATCCGTCGGCGGTGACCAGTTCCAGCGCGGTGATCTGCGCGGCGATCGACGCGGAGTCCCGGCCGGTGCCGTGGGTCCCGGTGCTGGTGGCGCCCGAGACGGTCTGCTCCATGACGTCGCCCATGTTGGTCAGCGACAGTCCGTGCGCGGACAGCGCCCGGTTGAGGTCCTTGAGCGGGGTGCCGGCGGCCACCGTGACGGTACCGGCCGCACGGTCGATGCGGCGGATCCCGGTGAGTCGCTCTGGGCGGATCAGCAGCCCGTCGGTGGCGGCGGCCGGGGTGAACGAGTGTCCGGTGCCGGCCGCCTTGACCGTCAGGCCGTCCGCGGTGGCCGACCGGACGGCCGCCGCAAGTTCCTCGGTGCTCGCGGGCGTTGCGATCCGGGCGGGGCGGGCGGTCACATTGCCCGCCCAGTTGCGCCAGGGCCCTCCCGGGCCGCGTCCTCCCGAGCCGCCGATGATGTCGGTGACTGCCATGGTGACGTCCCCTCCCCTCCGCGCGGGCCGGTCGCGTACGACCGCCGTTGGTTCAGCGCATGATGTCAGCCGCCGACGCCGGTTCCAGGTGGGGTGACGGGAATCACACACCCCAGAAATCGGGTGCAATCGCCCGCCTCTTGGGCATGTCGTACCGCCGGTAACTGGGAGGCGGGGGTGGCCAGTTCGCTTTGCCGGGGGAGAAGGTCCTGACGTGCGTCGCATCCGGAGTCACCTCGGCGCCCGTGAAGTCACCCTCGTGGGTGGGTGCGGGGAGGCGTCGCACCAGCGCGGTGCGCGCGGAGGCGGGTGCGCTGTGTCGATGACGCATACGGGAGAGCGGGTTGCCGCGGTGACGCATACGGGAAGGTCGGCGCCTCCCGATGACGCATACGGGAGAGCCGGCCGCCTCAATGACGCAGCCAGGAGCGGCAGTTGTCTCGGTGACGCATACGGGAGCGCCCCTTTGGAGGGGGCTCCGCGCGTCAGTGGTCGCTGGCCGGGTGCGGTAACGGGCCGGACGGGGGCGGCAGTTGGGGCAGTGGTTGGCGTCGTCCCGTCCGTTGGTGCGTCTGTGGCGTGCCTGCGCTCCGGTCAGCCGGCTCGGGTCTCGTCCTGGCGTTCCGCGGACGGGTGGTCGGCCGGGGCGGGGATGCCGGTGGCCACGGGGGAGGAGGGGGTCAGTGCGCCGCGGGGGCGGAGCCATCGGTAGCCGGCGAGGGCGATCAGGGTGGCCAGGACGCCCGCGGAGAGCGGCACCAGGTAGCCCCGGGCGGCGCCCGCCGCGTCCACGACCCAGCCAGCGGCCGACGAGCCGAGTGCTACGCCGACCGCCAGGCCGGTACTCGTCCACGTCATGCCCTCGGTCAGCTGCGTCCGCGGTACGTGCTCCTCGACCAGCGCCATGGTGGTCACCATCGTCGGCGCGATCGAGAGCCCGGCGAGGAACAGCACGATCGCGAGCACCACCAGGGAACCGGAGAGCGACGCCGCCAACTGGAGCGGCACCATGCTCACCGCCATCGCGGCCACCCCGACCAGCCACCGCCGGGAGGGCGGGCCAGCCAGGTGCAGCAGTCCGAACACCGCGCCGGCCAGACAGGACCCCAGCGCGTACACCGCCAACACCAGGCTGGCCGCGGCCTTGTGGCCCGCCTCCTGGGCGAAGGCCACGGTCACCACGTCGATCGCCCCGAAGATCGCGCCGGTCGCCACGAACGTCCCCACCAGCACCCGGAGTCCCGGCGACCGCAGTGCCGACCCCTTGGCGTGCTGTTCGCGGGCGTGCGGCACCGGCTCCGTCGACCGCTGCGCGGTCAGCCAGAACACCCCCGCCGCCAGGAACGCCCCGGCCAGCAGCGGCCCGGCCTCCGGGAACCACGCCGTCGACAGTCCGATCGAGAGGATCGGGCCGAGGATGAAGCACATCTCGTCGACGATCGACTCCCACGAGTACGCGGTGTGTAGTTCACGCGGCGAGCCCCGGTAGAGCTCCGCCCAGCGCGCCCGCACCATCGAGCCCACGCTCGGCACACAGCCGGCGCAGGCCGCGAAGCCGAAGAGCGTCCAGTCAGGCCAGCCCTGTTGGGCGCTCAGCAGCAGCCCGGCGACCGCCGTCAGGGCCACCAGCGTGGCCGGCCGCAGCACCCGCCGCTGCCCGTGCCGGTCCACCAACCGGGAGATCTGCGGCCCGATGACCGCCGCCGACAGCGCGAGCGTGGCGGACAGCGCCCCGGCCAGGCCGTAGCGGCCGGTCAGTTGGGACACCATCGTGACGATGCCGATGCCCATCATCGACAGCGGCATCCGCCCCAGGAGTCCCGCGGCGGAGAACGACTTGGTACCGGGGCGGCCGAAGAGGGCGCGGTAAGGACTGGGCAACGGGGTGCTCCGACGGGTGAAGAGGTCGGTAAGGAATGACTGTGGCCGATACAGCTTACGGGCGGCGGGGCGCCCGGCGCCTCCCGATTTCCGCCCCGTTCCCGCCTCCGGTAGCCGGGCCTGGCCCCGCGTGCGCAGACCGGGAGTGGGAGGATCGGAGGCATGCCCGAACAGTGCGATCCCCGCCCCTATGACGCCCTGCTGCTGCTGTCCTTCGGCGGTCCCGAAGGCCCCGACGACGTCGTGCCGTTCCTGGAGAACGTCACCCGCGGCCGCGGCATCCCGCGCGAGCGCCTCAAGGAGGTGGGCCAGCACTACTTCCTGTTCGGCGGCGTCAGCCCCATCAACGCCCAGAACCGCGAGCTCCTCGACGCGCTCCGCAAGGACTTCGCCGGAAACGGCCTCGACCTGCCCGTCTACTGGGGCAACCGGAACTGGGCGCCCTACCTGATCGACACCCTGCGCACCATGGTCACCGACGGCCACCGCCGCATCGCCGTCCTGGCCACCAGCGCCTACGCCTCGTACTCGGGCTGTCGCCAGTACCGCGAGAACCTCGCCGACGCGCTCGCCACCCTCCAGGCCGAGGGCCTGCCGGTGCCCCAGGTGGACAAGCTGCGCCACTACTTCAACCACCCCGGCTTCGTCCGCCCCATGGTCGACGGTGTGCTGGCCTCCCTCGCCGAGCTCCCTGAGGAGGCCCGCGCGGGCGCCCACATCGCCTTCACCACGCACTCCATCCCCACCGCCGCGGCCGACACCTCCGGCACCCCCGACGACCACACCGAGGACGGCGCGGGCGGTGCCTACGTCGCCCAGCACCTCGACGTCGCCCGGGTCATCGCCGACGCCGTACGGGAGGAGACCGGCGTCGACCACCCCTGGCAGCTCGTCTACCAGTCGCGCAGCGGCGCCCCGCACATCCCCTGGCTGGAACCCGACATCTGCGACCACCTGGAGGAGCTGCGCGGCGCCGGCGTCCCCGCGGTCGTCATGGCCCCCATCGGCTTCGTCTCGGACCACATGGAGGTCAAGTACGACCTCGACACCGAGGCCACCGCCAAGGCCGCCGAACTGGGCCTGCCCGTCGCCCGCTCGGCCACCGTCGGCGCCGACCCCCGGTTCGCCGCCGCCGTCCGCGACCTCCTCGTGGAGCGCGCCGCCACCGAACGGGGCGCCGCCCCCCAGCGCTGCGCCCTGGGCGCGCTCGGCCCCTCGCACGACCTCTGCCCCGTCGGCTGCTGCCCCGCCCGTACGCCCCGCCCGGCCGCCGCCGGCGCCGACTGGGCCGGCCCCACCGCCCAGACCCCCGCCTAACCAAACGCCACCCGCCCGAGGCCCGACCACCGCTCGTCCGAGCAAGGAGCACCGTGCCCGACCCGCAGCACCTCGACCGACCGCACGCCGATCCCCGGAACGACGAACTCCTCGAACTGGCCCTGGAGGCCGCCCACCGCGCCTCGACCCTGTTGCGCGACGGCCGCCCGGCCGACCTGGGGGTGGCCGCCACCAAGACCAGCCCCATCGACGTGGTCACCGAGATGGACCTCGCCTCCGAGAAGCTGATCACCGACTTCATCGGGGAGCACCGCCCGCACGACGGCTTCCTGGGGGAGGAGGGCGCCGGCAGTGCCGGCACCAGCGGCGTGCGCTGGGTCATCGACCCGGTGGACGGCACCGTCAACTACCTCTATGGGCTGCCCTCTTGGGCCGTATCCATCGCGGCGGAGAAGGACGGCGAGACCGTCGTCGGCGTGGTCGCCGCCCCGATGCGGGGCGAGACATACCAGGCCGTCCGCGGCGGCGGCGCGTACTGCAACGGCGAACCGGTCAGCCACCGGCCCGCCCCGCCGCTCTCCCAGGCCCTGGTCGGCACCGGCTTCGGCTACCTCACCGAGCGCCGCGCCGCCCAGGCCGAGGTGGCTCGCGCGCTGATCCCGCAGGTCCGCGACATCCGCCGCGGAGGTTCGGCCGCCATCGACCTGTGCGACGTGGCCTGCGGCCGGCTCGATGGCTACTACGAGCGCGGGCTGAACCCCTGGGACCTGGCCGCCGGCGTCCTGATCGCCTCCGAGGCCGGCGCGCTCACCGGCGGCCGCCCCGGCGAGGCCGCGTCCCACGAGCTGACCGTCGCCGCCTCCCCGGGCGTCTTCGCCGAGCTCCAGCCGCTGCTGGAGGAGCTCGGCGCCTGGCACGACTGACCGGGTCCGGACATGGCTGCGCCCCGGCACCACTGATCGGTACCGGGGCGCAGCCGCCGTTCTGTGCGGCCGGGATCAGGCGGTGGCGTGGTAGCGCACGCCGTGCTCGTCGGCCAGTCGCTGAAGGTCCTCAAGCTCCGCCAACTCGACCTCGGCGAGGAGCTCGTCACCCGCCTCGCGGGCCTGGACCAGATCGGCTTCGGTGTTCCGTATGCGCTGCAAAATGCCTGCGGTGAACGCGTCCATGGTGCGCCCCCTCGTCGTGGGTCGGTGGCACGGGGGTGTGCCGACGGGCGAGTCGATCACGGCGTGGTCCCTGCAATGGGGAGAACGGAGCGTGGCAAGGCGCCGGTACAGGGCGTGATCGCGGGTGTGCAGTCGTCCTCCCCATGGGCACCCTCAGGGAAACCTCAACCGGCCCGGGAAATCCGGGGCGCTGGTGCACCGCCCGTGCCTCCGCGCCCCCGCTTACCCCCGGTTTATGACTCTTCGGGGCAGGATGGAAGGGCTCCGTATGTTGTTGTGCCCTGCTCATCGAGGGCCGTGAGGAAGGACTGGGCCGTGCGTGTTCTCGTCGTCGAGGACGAGCAGCTGCTCGCCGATGCTGTGGCTACCGGACTGCGCCGGGAGGCCATGGCCGTCGACGTGGTCTACGACGGCGCCGCGGCGCTGGAGCGGATCGCGGTCAACGACTACGACGTCGTCGTCCTCGACCGCGACCTCCCGCTCGTCCACGGCGACGACGTCTGCCGCAAGCTGGTCGAGCTGGGCATGCCGACCCGCGTCCTGATGCTCACCGCCTCCGGTGACGTCAGCGACCGCGTCGAGGGGCTGGAGATCGGCGCGGACGACTACCTCCCCAAGCCGTTCGCCTTCACCGAGCTGACCGCCCGGGTGCGCGCCCTCGGCCGCCGCACCACGGTCGCTCTGCCGCCCGTACTGGAGCGCGCCGGCATCAAGTTGGACCCCAACCGCCGCGAGGTCTTCCGCGACGGCCGGGAGGTCCAGCTCGCGCCCAAGGAGTTCGCGGTCCTGGAGGTCCTGATGCGCAGCGAGGGCACGGTCGTCTCGGCCGAGCAGCTCCTGGAGAAGGCCTGGGACGAGAACACCGACCCGTTCACCAACGTCGTCCGGGTCACGGTCATGACGCTGCGCCGCAAGCTCGGTGAGCCCGCGGTGATCGTCACCGTCCCCGGCTCGGGATACCGGATCTGACGGCGATGCCTTCCCTGCCCTCCTTCTCCAGCTCCAAGGCGGCACCGCCGCCTCCCCCGGTGCCGCCCAAGCCGGCCTGGGACCCGAAACCGGTCAACGTCCGGCCCTTCCCGTGGCTGCGCCCCACCATCCGGATACGGCTCACGCTGCTCTACGGCGGCATGTTCCTGATGGCGGGCATCGTGCTGCTCACGATCATCTACATGCTCGCCGCCGCCGCGCTGCACGACGGCAGCGCGCTCCCGTTGAAGATCCTCGGCGGGAAGTTCCAGTCCACCAGCGACATCTGCGACCTGCCGACCGAGACCTCCGGGGCACTGCTCCAGGAGGCGGTCAACAACTGCCTGATGCACCAGCGGGCGGTAGCCCTCAACAACCTCCTCAACCGCTCGCTGCTGGCGCTTTTGGGGCTGACCATCGTGGCGTTCGCTTTTGGTTATGCGATGGCGGGGCGGGTGTTGTCGCCGTTGGGGCGGATCACGCGGACCGCGCAGCGGGTGGCGGGGTCGGATTTGCATCGGCGGATCGAGTTGGGGGGTCCGGATGACGAGTTGAAGGAGTTGGCGGACACCTTCGACGAGATGTTGGACCGGTTGGACCGGGCGTTTGAGTCGCAGCGTCGGTTTGTGTCCAATGCCTCGCATGAGTTGCGGACGCCGTTGGCGATCAACCGGACGTTGTTGGAGGTGCAGCTAGCCGATCCGGGGGCGTCGCCGGAGGTGCAGCAGTTGGGGAAGACGCTGTTGGCGACCAACGAGCGCAGTGAGCAGTTGGTGGAGGGGTTGCTGCTGCTGGCGCGCAGTGAGAACAAGATCGTGGACAAGCGGCCGGTGGATCTGGCGGAGGTGGCCTCGCAGGCGTTGGAACAGACGCGGCAGGAGGCACAGTCCAAGGGGGTGGAGCTACGCGGTGTGCGGCAGCAGGTGTTCGTGCAGGGCAACGGGGTGCTCCTGGAGCGGATCGCGCTGAACCTGGTGCAGAACGCGGTGCGGTACAACGTGGCCGAGGGGGGCTGGGTCGAGGTACGGACCGAGGCGCAGCCGGGATGTGCGGTGCTGGTGGTCTCCAACACGGGGCCGGTGGTGCCTGCGTACGAGGTGGAGAACCTCTTCGAACCGTTCCGGCGCCTGCGCACCGAACGGACCGGCAGCGACAAGGGCGTCGGCCTGGGCCTGTCCATCGTCCGCTCCGTGGCCCGCGCCCACGACGGCACCATCACCGCCGAACCCCGCGAAGGCGGCGGACTCGACATGCGCGTCGTGCTGCCCCTCTGACACCGACGACAGGGCCCCTGTGTGGCCGCTGACGGCGCGCGTGGGCCGCGCGGGCCCCGGGGGCCACTGCCGCATACGAACGTCCGTCCGACGGCCGTGTATCGATCATGTGTCGGCTGTACGTTGGCCGGCCTCGGGATCCGCTCGTCCCGTCTGATCTTCTGGTTTGACGGGGAGGGGGGTCTCCGGGGATCCTTCGCCGGAGTTCGCTTTGCGCGGAATTCGGCGGGTCCGCCCGCCGTTCGGAACGTGTGTGATCCCTCACAGAGGCCCCTTTCCGGCCATCTACGTTCCGTGATCAAAATGCCTGGTGGAAAGCCGGGAAAATCCGGGTTTCCAGGGGCCCTGATCACGGGAAGTACACGTGATGGGCTGCGCGAGGTGCGACATTCGGACCGTGTACGGTCCTGATCGCCATCCAAACCGATCACCTCTTCAGGGGTGCGGTTGGGTGTCGATTGAGTAACAGACCTTGATGTGAGGCAAAATCTCCGCCTCAGGTCGGGCACAAGTCCGGCCTCTCACGCGTTACGAGCGCTGAGACACCGCAGACACCCAGAGGGGGAGAGCGACAATGGCTACGGATTACGACACTCCACGCAAGACCGATGACGACCTCAACGAGGACAGCATCGAGGAACTGAAGTCGCGGCGGAACGACAAGTCCGCCTCGGCCGTCGACGTCGACGAGTTCGAGCAGGCCGAGGGCCTGGAACTGCCCGGCGCCGACCTGTCCAACGAAGAACTCGCGGTCCGCGTGCTGCCCAAGCAGCAGGACGAGTTCACCTGCATGAGCTGCTTCCTGGTCCACCACCGCAGCCAGCTGGCTGCCGAGGACAAGAACGGCAACCCGATCTGCCGCGACTGCGCGGCCTGACCGGTTACGCCGTGTCAGGCGTAAACCCGTTCCGTAAGGGCCGCAAGGGCGGCAACGGTCCGGCGGCCGGCGCACGATCACGCGAGGAAACCGCGCCCGTGCCCGCCGACCCGACCGCCCTCCCCGAGGAGCGGACGACCGGCGAGCCGAAGCGGCGGGGCCGGCCGGCCTCGTTCGCGGGCGCGGCGGTCCGCGGCGCCAGGTGGGGCCGCGACGGCGTACGGTCCGCGCTCGGCGTGATCGCCGACCGGATCATCGCCACCGCCCCCAGGATCCCGGTCCGCGATCTCACCACCTTGCGCGCGCAGTTCCCCGGACTGACCCCCGAGGAGCTCGCCGACAAGTTGGTGGCGGGTGCCTGTGCGGGCACCGCCACCGTCGGCGCGGGCGTCGGCGCGGCCGCGATGCTGCCCGCCCCACCCGCCATGCCCGCCGAACTCGCCGCCGAGGTCGCGGGTGTTGCCTCGGTCGAGATCAAACTGATCGCCGAGCTTCACGAGGTATACGGCCTGCGGCCCACGGGGAGCCTCGCCCAGCGCACCGCCGCCTACCTGACGTCCTGGACGCAGGAACGCGGCATCGACATCGCCAAGCCGGCCTCGCTCAACGTCGCGCTCGGCGGGCCGATGCGGCGCGAGCTGCGCCAGCAGATCATGAAGCGCACCCTGCGCAATCTGCCCAACCTCACGCCGTTCCTGATCGGCGCCGCGGTCGGTGCGTTCCTCAACCGCCGCGACACCCGGAAGCTCGCCGAGAAGATCCGCGCGGATCTGCGTCGCCACCAGATCTCCTGGGACGCCCTCCCGGACGCCCCGGCCGATCAGTCGCGCGCCGCCGAGAGCGCCGCGACCAGTCGCTCCGGCTCCCGCGTCGACACATAGGCGTACGGCGTCGGGTCCTCGGGGTCGACGATCTCCACCCGCACCGCCGTCGGTACATAGCTCCGCAGCACCATGAACGCCCGCGCATCCGCCTTGTGCGTCCGCCACGCCATCGCCTCGGCGGGGTCCAGCGCGTGCGCCGCACCCAGCGCCGACACCAGGATCTTGGCGTCCCCGGCGACCAACGCACCGCCGACCACCCGGATTCGCACCGAGCCGTACGAGCTGACCGCGACCGCGGACAGCGCCCCGCCGCCGATGAGCCCGCCGAGCATCGGCAGCGTCCCCAACGGGAGCAGCATCAGGGCACAGGCGACGCCGATGAGCGCGGCGATCACCCACCAGGAGCGGGGCGCGGTGAGACGTTCTTCGTACGACTGCATGGGTCCAGCTTGGCACGGCGGCACGCGCCCCTTACGCGCGCGGGTAGGGTCTGCACTCGTGAGTGGAACTGACCAACCCAGGACGCGGCTGACGCCACCCGAGGACGCCAGGGCCCCGGTCCGGCACCCGGACGCACCGGCCCCCGGTGAACTGCTCGGAGCGCACTACGACCGGTGCTTCGGCTGTGGCGCGGGCCAGTCGCACGGGCTGCACCTGGAGGCCCGGGCCGGCGACGGCGTGCGCGTCACCGCCGAGTTCACCGTCAAGGAGGCCCACCAGGGCGCCCCCGGCCTCGCGCACGGCGGCGTGCTGGCCACCGCGTTGGACGAGACGCTCGGCTCGCTGAACTGGCTGCTGCGGGTGATCGCGGTGACCGGACGGCTGGAGACCGACTTCCTGGCGCCCGTCCCGTTGGGCACCGTGCTGCACCTTGAGGCGGAGGTCACCGCGGTGCACGGCCGGAAGATCTATTCGACGGCGGTGGGTCGGATAGGCGGCCCGGACGGGCCGGTCGCGGTGCGCGCCCGGGCCGTCTTCATCGAGGTCAAGGTCGACCACTTCATCGACAACGGAAGGACCGAGGAGATCCAGGCGGCGATGGCCGACCCGGACCAGGTCAAGCGAGCGCGTGCCTTCGAGGTGAACCCGTGAATCAGCGACGGAATCCGGTTGATGTGCTGCTGCGCAGGCTGGACCCCGACGTTCCCGTTCCGAGCTATGCGCACCCGGGCGACGCGGGCGTCGACCTGGTGACCACCGAGGCCGCCGAACTGGCACCGGGGGAGCGCGCCGTCCTCCCCACCGGGGTGTCGATCGCGCTGCCCGACGGCTACGCGGCGTTCGTGCACCCGCGGTCCGGGCTGGCGGCCCGCTGCGGGTTGGCGCTGGTGAATGCCCCCGGGACGGTCGATGCCGGGTACCGTGGAGAGATCAAGGTGATCGTGGTCAATCTGGATCCGCGGGAGAGCGTGCGGTTCGAGAAGTACGACCGGATCGCCCAGTTGGTCGTCCAGCAGGTCGAGAAGGTGCGCTTCCACGAGGTGGCGGAACTTCCCGGCTCGGCGCGGGCCGAGGGGGGATTCGGTTCCACCGGCGGTCATGCGGCGGTGGACGGCTCCACGGGCGGGAATGAATACGCATCGGTCGTTGGCGACCGGGAAGGACAGTGACGTGTTCGGACGTCGCAAGAAGAACGAGGCTCCTGTAGAGCCCGCCGAGGACACGGCGCTCGCCGAAGAGACGACGGACGGCGAGAACGACGACGTGACGCAAGCGCGGCTCAACCTTCCGCCCGCGCCGCGCCCCGACGGCCCCTGGGACGTGTCGGAGGTCAAGGACCCCGGCGAGGGCCGGGTGGACCTCGGTGGCCTGTACGTCCCCGGCGTCGAGGGCATGGAGCTGCGGGTCGAGGTCGCCGGCGACGCGATCGTGGCCGCGACGATCGTTCTCCAGGACAGCGCCGTGCAGTTGCAGGCGTTCGCCGCTCCCCGGAGCGAGGGCATCTGGGGCGAGGTCCGCGAAGAGATCGCCACCGGCATCACGCAGCAGGGCGGCGTCATCGACGAGGTCGAGGGTCCGCTCGGCTGGGAGCTGCGCGCCCAGGTGCCGGTGCAACTGCCAGACGGGACCAACGGAGTTCAGGTCGTGCGCTTCGTCGGCGTGGACGGCCCGCGCTGGTTCCTGCGTGGTGTGATCTCCGGGCAGGGCGCGGTGCAGCCGGAGGCCGCCGGGGTGCTGGAGCACATCTTCCGGGACACCGTCGTCGTGCGCGGCGAGGGCCCGATGGCGCCCCGCGACCCGATCGTCCTCAAGCTGCCCGACGACGCCCAGATGGTGCCGGACGGGGTCCAGCAGGAGCAGGCCGAGGGGTCGCGCTTCGGCGGCGGCGTGGAGCGCCTGGAGCGCGGGCCGGAGATCACCGAGATCCGCTGACCCGCCGTCGGCGCGGCCGGGTACGACGACACCGCGGCTACGCTGCGCCAACACCCCGGCAACGGCTCAAACATGACGGTTGAGAGGGGCCGTATTCCCGTAAGGGCGTACGGCCCCTTGTTGTTTGTGCAGGTCAGATCGGGCTGCGTAAGAAAACCGTCAACGGAACGCTAATGGCCGTAAGGGAGGCGTCAACAGGGCTCAAGTAGTGGAAGAACGGCGGTTTGCTCTAGGGGTCCAATTCCGTCTGCCCATCTAGGAGCACACGATGGCCGACGTGGCCTTCGTCGTCGCCACCCTCGCTGTCTTCGCAGTGGTGGCTCTCGTCGCCAAGGGGGTGACGAAGCTGTGACCATCGAGAACATCGTCGGCCTCATCGTGGCCGTCGCCCTCCTCGGGTACCTGGTCCTCGCCCTCGTTTTCCCGGAGAGGTTCTGAGGTGTCGACAGCTGCAACCGCAGCGGGCCACATGAGCCCCGCTCTCGCCGGCGTGCTCCAGTTGACGGCGCTCGTCGCAGCGCTCGCCCTGGTGTACCGCCCCCTCGGCGACTACATGGCCGCCGCCTACAGTTCCCCGCGTCATCTGCGCGTGGAGAAGGTCATCTACCGCTGCATAGGCGCCAACGCGGACACGCAGATGCGCTGGCCCGCGTACCTCCGTGGCGTCCTCGCCTTCTCCCTGGCCGGGGTGCTCTTCCTGTACCTGATCCAGCGGATCCAGGGTGGGCTGCCGCTCTCCCTCGGATTCGCCTCCATCAGCCCCGACCAGGCGTTCAACACCGCCGCTTCGTTCGTCGCCAACACCAACTGGCAGTCGTACAGCGGTGAACAGGCCATGGGCCACGTCGTCCAGACCCTCGGGCTCGCCGTCCAGAACTTCGTCTCCGCCGCCACCGGCATGGCCGTCGCCATCGCCCTGGTCCGCGGTTTCGCCCGCTCCCGCACCGGTGAACTGGGCAACTTCTGGGCCGACTTGGTGCGCGGCACGGTCCGGGTCCTGATCCCCATCGCCATCATCGGCGCGGTCATCCTCGTCGCCTGCGGCGCCATCCAGAACTTCGCCGGCATCCACGAGGTCGGCCAGTTCATGGGCGGCGCCCAGCAGACCAACGGTGGCGCGGTCGCCTCCCAGGAAGTCATCAAGGAACTCGGTACCAACGGCGGCGGCTACTTCAACGCCAACTCCACCCACCCGTTCGAGAACCCCAACGCCTTCACCAACCTCTTCGAGATCTTCCTGATCCTCGTCATCCCCTTCGCGCTCACCCGCACCTTCGGCAAGCTGGTCGGGAACGTGAAGCAGGGCTACGCCATCCTCGCCACCATGGGCATCATCTGGCTTGGCTTCACCGCGCTGATGATGTGGAGCGAATTCGCCCACGGCGGGCCCGCGTTGCAGGTCGCCGGTGCCGCGATGGAGGGCAAGGAGAACCGCTTCGGAGTCGGCTCCTCCGCCATCTTCTCCGTCGCCACCACCCTCACCTCGACCGGAGCCGTCGACGCCTTCCACGACTCCTTCACCGCCTTCGGCGGCGGCATCCAACTGCTCGGCATGATGCTCGGCGAAATCGCCCCCGGCGGCGTGGGATCCGGCCTCTACGGCATGCTCGTCATGGCCGTCATCGCCGTCTTCATCGCCGGCCTCATGGTCGGACGCACGCCCGAGTACCTCGGCAAGAAGATCGGCACCCGCGAGATCAAGCTCGCCGCGTGCTACATCCTCATCACGCCCACCCTGGTCCTCGGCTTCACCGCCGCGTCCATGGTGCTTCCCGATGCTCTCGGCTCGATGCTCAACACCAAGGCACTGGGCGCAGGGCCCCACGGCTTCTCCGAAGTCCTCTACGCCTACACCTCCGGCGCCAACAACAACGGCTCCGCCTTCGCCGGACTGAACGCCAACACTCCCTGGTTCAACACCACGATCGGCCTGGCCATGCTGCTCGGCCGCTTCCTCCCGATGGTGTTCGTGCTCGCCCTCGCCGGTTCGCTCGCCGAGCAGCAGCCGGTCCCCGAGACCGCGGGCACCCTCCGTACCGAGAAGCCGCTCTTCGCCGGGCTGCTCGTCGGCACGATCCTGATCATCACCGGTCTGACGTACTTCCCGGCGCTCGCCCTCGGGCCGCTGGCGGAGGGCCTGTCATGACCGTCCCCGTGAAACCGGAGGAGCCCGGCTCCATGTCCACCGCAACACCGACCCGCGCTCCAGAACAGGACGACACGAGCGGGCAGCAGCCCAAGGACGGCCGTGTGGGCGGCGGTCTCTTCGACCCCAAGCAACTCGTCACGTCCCTGCCGGACGCCCTGCGGAAGCTGAACCCGCGGGTGATGATCAAGTCGCCCGTCATGTTCGTCGTCGAGGTCGGCTCCGTCCTCACCACGATATTTGCCTGCCTGTCACCTTCCGACTGGTTCGGCTGGGCGATCGCCGTCTGGCTGTGGCTGACCGTCATCTTCGCCAACCTCGCCGAGGCCGTCGCCGAGGGCCGCGGCAAGGCGCAGGCCGACACCCTCCGCAAGGCCAAGACCGACACCGTCGCCCGCCGCCTCAACGGCACCGACGAGGAACAGGTGCCCGGCACCGAACTCCGCGTCGGCGACCTCGTCGTGTGCGAGGCCGGCGACATCATCCCCGGCGACGGCGACGTCGTCGAGGGCGTCGCCTCCGTCGACGAATCCGCCATCACCGGCGAATCCGCGCCCGTCATCCGGGAGTCCGGTGGCGACCGTTGTGCCGTCACCGGCGGCACCAAGGTCCTCTCCGACCGCATCGTCATCAAGATCACGACGAAGCCCGGCGAGACCTTCATCGACCGGATGATCAACCTCGTCGAGGGCGCGGCTCGGCAGAAGACGCCCAACGAGATCGCGCTGAACATCCTTCTCGCGTCGCTCACCATCGTCTTCCTGCTGGCCGTCGTCACCCTCCAGCCGTTCGCCATCTACGCCGGCGCCGAGCAGCCGATGATCGTGCTGCTGGCCCTGTTGGTCTGCCTCATCCCGACGACCATCGGCGCGCTCCTCTCCGCCATCGGCATCGCCGGCATGGACCGCCTGGTGCAGCGCAATGTGCTCGCCATGTCCGGACGCGCCGTCGAGGCGGCTGGCGATGTATCGACATTGCTGCTCGACAAGACCGGCACCATCACCTACGGCAACCGCCGCGCCGCCGAGTTCGTCCCCGTCCCCGGCGCCGACGAGACGGAACTCGCCGACGCCGCACAGCTCTCCTCACTCTCCGACGAGACCCCCGAGGGACGCTCCGTCGTCGAACTCGCCAAGGAGAAGTACGCGCTGCGCGAGGGTGAGTTCAACGCCGACACGTTGACGGGCGCCGAGTGGATCCCGTTCACCGCGCAGACCCGGATGTCCGGTGTCGACGTCGACGGCCGCAAGATCCGCAAGGGCGCCACCGGCTCCGTTCTCGCCTGGGTCCAGGAGCGCGGTGGCGAGGCCACCGAGGACGCCCGGCAGCTCGCCGACACGATCTCCCAGGCCGGCGGCACCCCGCTGCTGGTCGCGCTGGAAGACGAGAGCGGACCTCGCGTACTCGGCGTGATCCACCTCAAGGACGTCGTCAAGGACGGCATGCGCGAGCGCTTCGTCGAGCTCCGCAAGATGGGCATCAAGACGGTCATGATCACGGGCGACAACCCGCTGACCGCCAAGGCCATCGCGGACGAGGCCGGCGTGGACGACTTCCTCGCCGAGGCCACTCCCGAGGACAAGATGGCGCTCATCAAGCGCGAACAGGCCGGCGGGAAGCTGGTCGCGATGACCGGTGACGGGACGAACGACGCCCCGGCGCTGGCGCAGGCGGACGTCGGTGTGGCGATGAACACCGGTACCTCCGCGGCGAAGGAGGCCGGCAACATGGTCGACCTCGACTCCAACCCGACCAAGCTGATCGAGATCGTCGAGATCGGCAAGCAACTCCTGATCACCCGGGGCGCGTTGACGACCTTCTCGATCGCCAACGACGTCGCCAAGTACTTCGCGATCATCCCCGCGATGTTCGCGGTGGCCGACCCCGGCCTGGACACCCTCAACATCATGCGGCTGTCCAGCCCCAACTCCGCCATCCTCTCCGCGATCATCTTCAACGCGCTGATCATCGTGGCTCTCGTGCCGCTCGCCCTCAAGGGCGTGCGCTACCGCCCCGTCAGCGCCGACAAGATGCTCCGCCGCAACCTCGCGGTCTACGGACTGGGCGGCCTCATCGCCCCGTTCATCGGCATCAAACTCATCGACCTGCTGATCTCCCTCATCCCCGGAATCGGGTGACCCGCCATGAACAACTCCGTACGCAACACCGCACGGTTGCTGACCGCGGGCCTGCGCGCCCTGCTCGTCCTGACCGTCGTCTGCGGGGTGATCTACCCCCTGGTGGTCACCGGAGTGGCGCAGGCCGCCTTCAACAACAAGGCCAACGGCTCCGAGGTCACCTCCCACGGCAAGGTGGTCGGCTCCGGCCTCCTCGGTCAGCGCTACGACAAGGGCACTGACAAGAAGGGCAACCCGATCCCGGACCTCCGCTACTTCCAGCCCCGCCCCTCGGCCGGGCTGACCAGTAACCGGGCCAACGGGGTCAACCCCCAGTACGACCTCCAGGTGTCCGGTGCCTCCAACCAGGGCGCCACCAACACCGACCTCATCAAGGCCATCAAGGAGCGCAAGCACTGGGTCGCCACCACCTACGGTGTCCCCGAGTCGCAGGTGCCGGCCGACGCCGTGACCTCCTCCGGTTCCGGCCTCGACCCCGACATCTCCCCGGAGTTCGCACTCCTCCAGGTCAACCGCGTCGCCCAGGAGAACCGCCTCCCCGCCGACAAGGTGAAGCAGCTCGTCCAGGACCACACCCAGGGACGTCAGCTGGGATTCATGGGAGAACCCCGGGTCAACGTCCTGGAACTCAACATCGCACTCCGGGACCTGGCACAGGGACAGCGGTGACGAGCGGTGGCCCATTGAGGCACTCATGCGGCGCGCGTCTGCCGTAGGCGGTCGCCGCGACCGATCGGCATACGGGGAGGCCCCGGGGATGAGCGTCCTCGGGGCCTCCCCTTTGTGCGTGTTGCGCGGGAGCGATGATCTTCGTCGGCTTGGCTCGGCTCGCGCTGGTCTGGTGCGGCGCCCGCCCTGACACGCCTCCCCCAACTCCGCCCGAACCAGCCTGATCTGCGTCTCCTTCGAGTTATCCACAGGCGTTGTCGGCCCGAGCGCGGGATCCTCATACTGTTTTGCAGCGGGATGGAAGCGCGTTGGCAGGGACTGCAACTGTGCGGATCTGGAGTGGAGTTGGAAGGGCGTTCGGGGCGAGGCGCCGGCGTCATGATGAGAGCGGGGGATGGGCCGTGAAAGGCAGTAGTAGCGGGGCGAACGATGGAAATGACGGAAGCGATGGAAC
Source organism: Streptomyces sp. NPDC057743 (assembly GCF_042798755.1). NCBI lineage: Bacteria > Bacillati > Actinomycetota > Actinomycetes > Kitasatosporales > Streptomycetaceae > Streptomyces > Streptomyces sp. NPDC057743. The sequence continues at coordinate 109,128 of NZ_JBHVJX010000009.1, read as the reverse complement.
TGCGTCTGGGAGCAAGGTCGTTGGGGGGAGGCTGGCGGAGGGCGGGGAGAGACCTAGCGCCCCGCGTGGCGAACTCGTCGCCCTGCGTGGACGTTTCGGGCCCGGGGAGGCCGCTCTTCTCCTCAACCAGATACAGATAGCGGACGGGAGGCTGTGAAGGGGAGGCTGTGAAAAAAGCGATCCTCGCTCTCCCCCCCCACATGCCACCGCTACCAAACGTCTCCCTCTCTCCAGTCGCATGTCAGGTCGGCTTCGGGGGTGAGGGGCACGGACGAGGGGAGGACGTAGAGGGTGCCGTCCTCGTTTGGGGTGCGGCGGGGGCCGGTTGGGGTGAGGGTCCAGGAGCGGCCGCGCCAGGGTTGCCAGCCGCGGGCGGCGTAGAAGGCGGCGGCGTCGTCGGCGGCGCTGAGTGCGCCGAGGTCGTAGGCGTTGCGGATCACGCGTTCCAGGGCGTTCATCAGGGCGGCGCCGTGGCCGCGTCCGCGGTGGTCCGCGCGGACGCCGACGCCCTCGACGTAGCCGCAGCGCAGGGCCCGGCCGTTGTGCAGCAGGCGGCGTTGGACGACGGCGGCGTGGCCGATCAGTTCGCCGTCCTCGTGGACGAGTGCGTGCAGGCCGCCGAGGGCGTGTTCCCAGTCCTCGGGGGTCATGTCGTCGAAGACGTCGTAGAGGAGGATGCGGGCGGCGTTGAGGGTGGCGGTGTCGAGGTCGGCGGTGTGGACGACGCGCACCGGGGCCGCGCTGGTGGGGTGTTCGGAGGAGGTGGGGGGCGTCGGGCGGCTCGTGGGGGACATGGGGGTCATGGGAGGCATCGTGGCAGGGGGTCTCGGTGGGTGCGATCGCTTTGTTTCGGCCAGTGATGCCGGTGGTGAGCGCCCCGTATCGGTGACCCGGGAGCGGTGTCCGGGGCGTCGGTGATGCCCCATACCAGAGCGCCCGGCAGCCCGATCGGCTCCCTGCTCAGAGGGGGTATCAGAGTCGCGTAAAGACCGGGCGGGAAGCCGCTACCTGGGGCTTTTTTCGGCGAAACGGTCGGTAGGGTCGCATCAGGTCTAGCCCGGTGGGGGCGACCTTCACGTAAGACAATGGGGCCATGGCACGCGGCAAGCTACGGATATATCTCGGCGCGGCACCGGGCGTCGGCAAGACGTACGCGATGCTGTCGGAGGCGCACCGGCGCGTGGAGCGCGGTACGGACGTCGTGGTGGCGTTCGTCGAGCACCACGGCAGGCCCCGCACCGAGGTGATGCTGCACGGCCTGGAGCAGGTGCAGCGGCGGGAGCTGGAGTACCGCGGGTCGACGTTCACGGAGATGGACGTCGATGCGGTGCTGGAGCGGAAGCCGGCCGTGGCGCTGGTCGACGAGTTGGCGCACACCAACATTCCCGGGTCCCGCAACGGCAAGCGCTGGCAGGACGTCGAGGAGCTGCTGGAAGCCGGGATCACGGTGATCTCGACGGTGAACATCCAGCACCTGGAGTCGCTCGGGGACGTCGTCGAGTCAATAACGGGAGTGCGGCAGCGGGAGACGGTGCCGGACGAGGTCGTCCGGCGGGCCGACCAGATCGAGTTGGTCGACATGTCGCCGCAGGCGATCCGGCGGCGGATGGCGCACGGCAACATCTACCAGTCGGACAAGGTCGACGCGGCGCTGTCGAACTACTTCCGGCCGGGCAACCTCACCGCGCTGCGGGAGCTGGCGCTGCTGTGGGTGGCCGACCGGGTGGACGAGTACCTCCAGCAGTACCGGGCGGAGCACTCGATCCGTTCGACGTGGCAGGCGCGAGAGCGGATCGTGGTCGGGCTGACCGGCGGTCCGGAGGGGCGGACGCTGATCCGCCGGGCCGCGCGGATGGCCGCTAAGGGGTCGGGCAGTGAGGTGCTCGCCGTCTACATCGCCCGCAGCGACGGGCTGACCTCGGCCTCGCCGAAGGAACTCGCGGTCCAGCGGACGCTGGTGGAGGACCTCGGCGGGACCTTCCACCACGTCATCGGGGACGACATACCGAGCGCGTTGCTGGAGTTCGCCCGGGGGGTGAACGCCACTCAGATCGTGCTGGGGTCGAGCCGCCGCAAGGCGTGGCAGTACATCTTCGGTCCCGGTGTGGGGGCGACGGTGGCCCGGGACTCCGGGCCGGACCTCGACGTGCACATCGTGACGCACGACGAGGTGGCCAAGGGCCGGGGGTTGCCGGTGGCGCGGGGGGCGCGGCTGGGGCGGTCGAGGATCGTCGCCGGCTGGCTCGTCGGGGTCGGCGGCCCGGCGCTGTTGTCGTTGCTGCTGACCAAGATCTCGAACGGGCCGGGGCTCGCCAACGACGTGCTGCTGTTCCTGTTCCTGACGGTCATCGCGGCGCTGCTCGGTGGGCAGTTGCCGGCACTGGCGTCGGCGGCGGTCGGCTCGTTGCTGCTGAACTTCTACTTCACTCCGCCCACCCACACGCTCACGGTCAACGACCCGAAGAACATCGTGGCAATAGCGATCTTCTTCGCGGTGGCGGTGTCGGTGGCGTCGGTGGTGGATCTGGCCGCCCGGCGGACCCATCAGGCGGCGAGGTTGCGCGCCGAGTCGGAGATCCTCTCGTTCCTGGCGGGCAGCGTGCTGCGCGGCGAGACCACGCTGGACGCGCTGCTGGAGCGGGTGCGGGAGACGTTCGGGATGGACACCGTGGCGCTGCTGGAGCGGCGCAGCGACGTCGATCCGTGGACGTGCGCGGGCCGGGCCGGCGGTGACGAGAGCGCGCCCCCGCTGCGGCGCCCCGAGGACGCGGACGTGGACATGCCGGTGGGGGACCACATGGCGTTGGCGCTGACCGGTCGGGTGCTGCCGGCGGAGGACCGCCGGGTGCTGGCCGCGTTCGCCGCGCAGGCCGCCGTCGTCCTGGACCGGCAGCGGCTGGTGGGGGAGGCCGAGCGGGCCCAGGAGCTGGCGGAGGGCAACCGGATACGGACCGCGTTGCTGGCCGCGGTCAGCCACGATCTGCGGACGCCGTTGGCGAGCATCAAGGCGTCGGTGACGTCGTTGCAGTCGGACGACGTGGCGTGGTCGGAGGAGGACGAGGCGGAGCTGCTGGAGGGCATCGAGGCGGGCGCGGACCGGCTGGATCACCTGGTGGGCAATCTGCTGGACATGTCGCGGTTGCAGACCGGGACGGTCACGCCGCTGATCCGGGAGATCGACCTCGACGAGGTGGTGCCGATGGCGCTGGGCGGTGTCCCGGAGGGCAGTGTCACGTTGGACATCCCCGAGGAACTGCCGATGGTGGCGGTGGACCCGGGGCTGCTGGAACGGTCGGTGGCCAATCTGGTGGAGAACGCCGTGAAGTACAGCCCGGACGGGGAGGCGGTGCTGGTCGCGGCTAGCGCGCTCGGCGACCGGGTGGAGCTGCGGATCGCCGACCGGGGGCCGGGGGTGCCGGACAGCGCCAAGGACCGGATCTTCGAGCCGTTCCAGCGCTACGGGGACGCCCCGCGGGGCGCCGGGGTGGGGCTCGGGCTGGCCGTGGCGCGTGGTTTCGCGGAGGCGATCGGCGGGACGTTGGCGGCGGAGGACACTCCGGGGGGCGGCATGACGATGGTGCTGACGCTGCCGGCCGCCCCGGGCGTTCCGCCGGTCCGCCCCGATCTTCCGGCACAGGCGACGACATGAGTCGGAGCCTGGGCGGTCGTACCTGCGGCGGGACACGGCCGCGTTCCGGTGACGGTACGTGCCCGCCGCGTGGCCCGGGAGGGGCCCAGCACAGCGGTCGGGCAACACCGGCCGCACTCACCACCTGGCCGGCGGGCGTTGTCCGTCGGCAACCGACACCGCGAGGAGAAGGCCAGTGAACCGGGTGCTTGTGGTCGATGACGAGCCGCAGATCGTCCGCGCCCTTGTGATCAACCTGAAGGCGCGCAAGTACGAGGTGGACGCCGCCCCGGACGGGGCGACGGCCCTGAAGCTCGCCGCGGCCCGCCATCCCGATGTCGTGGTCCTGGACCTGGGGCTGCCCGATATGGACGGGGTGGAGGTCATCAAGGGGCTGCGCGGCTGGTCGAGAGTCCCGATCCTGGTGCTGTCCGCCCGGCAGACGTCGGACGAGAAGGTGGAGGCGCTGGACGCGGGCGCCGACGACTACGTGACCAAGCCGTTCGGGATGGACGAGCTGCTGGCGCGGCTGCGGGCGGCGGTGCGCCGGGCGGAGCCGACCGGGCCGGCGGACGACGAGGTGATCGTGGAGACCGAGGGGTTCACGGTCGACCTGGCGGCGAAGAAGGTCAACCGGGGCGGCCGGGACATCCGGCTGACGCCCACGGAGTGGCACCTGCTGGAGGTCCTGGTCCGCAACCAGGGCCGGCTGGTCAGCCAGAAGCAGCTGCTCCAGGAGGTGTGGGGGCCGTCCTACGGCACCGAGACCAACTATCTGCGGGTGTACATGGCGCAGCTCAGGCGGAAGCTGGAGGGCGATCCGTCGCACCCGCGGCACTTCATCACGGAGCCGGGGATGGGGTATCGGTTCGAGGGGTGAAGGCGCGTGCCGGCCGTTGTCCGGGGGAGCGGTGCGGGGGCCGTGGGGACGATGGGGCGGGGGAGAGCTGTTGCTTCGTGGGGTGAAGGTGGGGTTGCTGGGGGTTGTGCGGGGGGCGGGGGAGGCCGGGCGGGCCCCGGTACGCTGGGGTTATGAGTGCTGGGACCCGACCCGAGAAGCCGGCCGGCCGGTTCCGCCGGATGCTCGACAGGCTGTCGTCCTCCGAGGAGGAGCTGCAGTCCGCCGAGTTGCAGGAGGACGCGCAGGCGACGGGGTGCACCCGGATATGCGACTGCGACGACCGACAGATAGTGAAGGTCTCCGGCACCCTGCGGCATGTCACGCTGCGGCCGCGCGCCGGGGTGCCCGCGCTGGAGGCGGAGCTGTTCGACGGCTCCGCGGCGCTCGACGTGGTGTGGCTGGGTCGCCGTTCCATCGTCGGGATCGAGCCGGGCCGTAAGCTCATCGCCTCGGGCCGGGTCTCGCTGAGTCACGGGCGCCGGGTGCTCTTCAATCCCAAGTACGAACTGCGACCGCTCGGACAGGAGTAGCCGGTGACGTCGTACGACCGACCGACCACTGAGCCTGAGGCTTCCGTTTCCACCGATCGTCCGGTGGGCGCGCCGACCGCCACCGCCGATGCCGGCGGCAGGGAGGTGACCGAGGCGGCGCTGTTCGAGGCGTTCGGTGGCGTGCGCGGCATGGTGGAGACGGTGCTACCGGGCCTGCTCTTCGTCGCGATCTTCACGGTCAACAAGGACCTGCACGTCTCGGCGATCGCGGCGCTGGCGGTGTCGCTGGTGCTGTGCGTGGTGCGACTGGTGGCGAAGGGCACCGTCAAGCACGCCTTCAGCGGGGTGTTCGGGGTGGCCTTCGGCGTGGTCTTCGCGATGATGACCGGCAACGCCAAGGACTTCTACCTGCCGGGCATGCTCTACACGCTGGGGCTGGCGCTGGCCTACATCGTGACGACGCTGGCCGGCGTCCCGTTGATCGGCCTGATTCTGGGGCCGGTGTTCAAGGAGAACCTCTCCTGGCGCACGCGGAATCCGGGGCGCAAGAAGGCGTATGCGAAGGCCAGTTGGGCGTGGGGGCTGATCCTGCTCGGCAAGTGCCTGATCCTCTTCCCGCTGTACTGGTGGGCGGACACCACGCAGTTGGGCTGGGTGCTGGTGGCGCTGAAGATCCCGCCGTTCCTGTTGGCGCTCTATCTCACGTGGATGTTCCTGGTGAAGGCGCCGGCGCCGATCGATGTCTTCGCGGAGATGGAGGCGCAGGAGAAGGCGGAGGAGGCCGAACGGGAGCGGCAGCGCGGGCCGTTGGCGCCGGACGTGGCCGCCGAGCGGGGCGGCGGGGGACCGCGGCACCGCCGCTGAGGGGGAATGGACGGGCGAAGGGCCCGGGAGCCGGGTGGCTTCCGGGCCCTTCGTGTGCCGTGGCTGGTTCAGCCGTCGGTGCGGCGGACCGACAGCAGGTCCTCCAGCTGTTCCTCGCGGGACTGGGCGGCGACGAACAGCAGCTCGTCGCCGGCTTCGAGGGCGTCGTCCTTGTTGGGGGTGAGGACCCGGGTGCCGCGGATGATCGTCACCAGGGAGGTGTCCTCGGGCCACTCGACGTCGCCGACCCGGGTGCCGGCCAGGGCGGCTTCCGGGGGCAGGGTGAGCTCGACGAGGTTGGCGTCACCGTGGCTGAAGCGCAGCAGCCGGACGAGGTCGCCGACGCTGACCGCCTCCTCGACCAGGGCGGACATCAGGCGCGGGGTGGAGACCGCGACGTCGACGCCCCAGGCTTCGTTGAACAGCCATTCGTTCTTGGGGTTGTTGACGCGGGCGACCACCCGGGGCACGCCGTACTCGGTCTTGGCGAGCAGCGAGACGACGAGGTTCACCTTGTCGTCGCCGGTCGCGGCGATGACGACGTTGCAGCGCTGGAGCGCGGCCTCGTCGAGCGAGGTGATCTCGCAGGCGTCGGCCAGCAGCCACTCGGCGAGCGGGACCCGCTCGACGGAGATGGCGGTGGGCGCCTTGTCGATGAGCAGGATCTCGTGCCCGTTTTCCAGGAGTTCGCCGGCGATGGAACGACCCACCGCGCCGGCGCCTGCGATCGCGACCCTCATGCGTGCGCCTCCTCGGGACCCTGGGCGAATGCCGCCTCGACCTTCTCCACTTCGTCGGTGCGCATCATCACGTGCACCAGGTCGCCTTCCTGGAGGACCGTCTGGGAGGTCGGCAGCATGGCCTCTCCCAGGCGGGTGAGGAAGGCGACGCGGACGCCGGTCTCTTCCTGCAGCTTGCTGATCTTGTGGCCGACCCAGGAGGTGGAGGTGTGCACCTCGGCCAACTGGACGCCGCCGCTGGGGTCGCGCCACAGGGGCTCGGCGCCCGAGGGCAGCAGCCGGCGGAGCATCTGGTCGGCGGTCCAACGGACGGTGGCGACGGTGGGGATGCCGAGGCGCTGGTAGACCTCGGCGCGGCGCGGGTCGTAGATGCGGGCCGCGACGTTCTCCACGCCGAACATCTCGCGGGCCACCCGGGCGGCGATGATGTTGGAGTTGTCACCGCTGGAGACGGCGGCGAAGGCGCCCGCCTCCTCGATGCCGGCCTCGCGGAGGGTGTCCTGGTCGAAGCCGACGCCGGTGACCCGGCGGCCGCCGAACGCGGAGCCGAGCCGGCGGAACGCGGTCGGGTCCTGGTCGATCACCGCGATGGTGTGGCCCTGGCCCTCCAGGGTCTGCGCCAGCGCGGAGCCCACGCGGCCACACCCCATGATGACGATGTGCATGCTGATTACCCCGTGCCCTGTACTAGCGCGCTGACCTGACCAAACACCCTGCTCACTACTTCCTTCTCCGACGTTTTGGCGACACGGAGCCGCTGTCCGCGACGGCGGCCCGGTGCGTCAGACGGGGGCGCCGGCCGCACCGTGGTCCGGTACAACCGTAGCCGTAACGGTGGGCCCAGTAGGGGGCGCGGTAGGCCCCGGGCCGTCGTGGGGCGGTGGTGCGGCGACGGGGAAGGGTGCGGTGGGCTGCGTGGGGGCGGGTGGGTAGGGCACGCTACGGCGTGTGCCTCAACTGCCACATCAGCCCCAACAGGCCGCTACCGCACCGCACATGGTGGTGTGCGGTGACGACGCGCTGGCCCACCGGCTCGCCGCCGAACTCCGCGACGTCTACCGCGAACGGGTGACCCTGGTCGTGCCGTCCGCGCGCGAGCCGCGCCGCTCCCGCGTTCCCGCGCCGTCCCGCGGCCTCGGCCGGGCCACCGCGCTGCTCGGCCGGGTGTCGGCGGTGGTCGGGCGCACCGGGCCGGGCGCGGTCCCGGTACCGGGCGAGGACGTCGAGCCGCCGCCGGAGCCGGTCCGGGTCCTGGAGGCGGCCCAGGTGGACGACGCGACGCTGGTCGAGGCGGGCATCGCCGACGCGGGGGCGCTGGCGCTGGTCCACGACGACGACGATCTCAACATCCACGCCGCGCTCCGCGCCCGCCGCCTCAACCCCCGGCTGCGGCTGGTCATCCGGCTCTACAACCGCAAACTGGGCCAGCATCTGGAGGAGTTGTTGGACCAGGCGGCGGCGGTCGGCGCGGGGCGGGCGGCGGACGGCGCACGAACCGCGGGGGCCGAGGCGTCCACCACGGTGCTCTCCGACACGGACACCGTCGCCCCGGCGCTGGTGGCCACCGCGGTCGCGGGGACCAGCAAGGTCATCGAGGCGGACGGGCTGATGCTGCGCGCCGTGGAGCGCGCGCCGGGGCAGTCCGGGCCGGCCGGGGCGCGGCGGTTGTGCACCCTGGCGCTGCTGTCGCCGTCGCCCGGTGAGCAGCCCGGTGCGGCGGGCGCCTCCGAGGCGGGGGCCGGTGACGACGGCACGGTGCTGCTGCCGGACGATGCCACCGCCGGTGCGGCCGCGGACTGTGGACGGGTCGTCCTGGAGACCGTCGCCTATACGGGCCGGACGGTGCGGCCGAGTCGACTCCGCGGCCGGGGCGCGCCGCTGGCGTCCCTGTTCTCCCGGCGGCTGCGCTGGTCGCTGGCGGGCTTCGTCGGGGCGGTGTTGGCGCTGGCGGTGGCCGCGTCCCTGACGACGGGGGAGCAGCCGTTGCACGCGGCGTACCTCACGCTGCTCGACCTCTTCGCGATCGACGAGCCGGCGCTCGACGGGTCGCTGGCGCGCAAGGTGCTCCAGTTGTTGGCCGGGTTGGTCGGGCTGTTGTTGCTCCCGGTGTTGGTGGCGGCGGCGTTCGAGGGGCTGGGCACCTTCCGCAGCGCCTCGGCGCTGCGCCGGCCACCGCGCGGACTCTCCGGCCATGTGGTGCTGCTGGGCCTGGGGAAGGTCGGTACCCGGGTGCTCGCGCGGCTGCACGAGATGCGCATCCCGGTGGTGTGCATCGAGGCCGACCCGGAGGCGCGCGGCATCGCCCTGGCCCGCCGGCTGCGAGTGCCGACCGTCGTGGGAGACGTCACGCAGGAGGGGGTGCTGGAGGCGGCGCTGGCCGACCGGGCTCGCACCCTGCTCGCGTTGACCAGCGAGGACACCACCAATCTGGAGGCCGCGCTGTACGCCCGGTCGGTCAATCCGCGGCTGCGGGTGACCCTGCGGATCTTCGACGACGGGTTCGCCGCCGCCGTCTACCGGACGCTGCGCGCCGCCCACCCGGGCGCGCGGACTCGCAGCCGCAGCGTCTCCTTCCTGGGAGCGCCGGCGTTCGCCGGGGCGATGATGGGCCGGGAGATCCTGGGCGCGATCCCGGTGGAGCGGCGGGTGTTGCTGGTGGCCAGGGTGGAGGTCGGCGGGCATGCCGCCCTGGAAGGGCGCACGGTCGGCGCGGTGCTCCGCCCGGGGCGGCTGCGGGTGTTGGCCGTCGACACCTTCGCGTCGGACGCGTTGGCGGAACAGTCCGCGGCGGACGAACCGCAGCCGGGCCCGGGACGAGCGCCGGCGCACCTGGCGGACGAGCTGAACGGCTACGTTCTCCGGCCGCGCGACGTGGTGCTGCTGGCCGCGACCCGGGAGGGACTGGGCGAGCTGCTGTCGCGGCGGCCGCGGCCGGTACACGCGGGGTGAGCCCGCGCAACCGCGACACGCCCGGGCCCCGTGACGTCCGCCACGGGGCCCGGCCCCACGAGGTACCCCGCACCGACCGGGCCACCGCCCCCTGACGTGCAGATTGTGTGGAAGTAACGGGCAGCTGAAGCGGAGTCGGGCGACTCTGTGCACCGTGACGCGTTCGTGTGCCATTACCCGTCCGGATGGCGGGTGGGCGAGCACCTTGACGAAGGCTTAGCATCCTCTGGTGTCCAAACTGACCGACGTGCCCAAACGGATCTTGATCGGGCGCGCACTGCGCAGCGACAGGCTCGCCGAGACCCTTCTCCCCAAGCGCATCGCACTCCCCGTCTTCGCCTCCGACCCGCTCTCCTCCGTGGCCTACGCGCCCGGCGAGGTGCTGCTCGTCCTCTCCGTGGCGGGGGTCTCCGCGTACCACTTCAGCCCCTGGATCGCGGTCGCGGTCGTGGTGCTGATGTTCACCGTCGTCGCGTCGTACCGGCAGAACGTGCACGCCTACCCGAGCGGCGGTGGCGACTACGAGGTCGCCACCACCAACCTCGGGCCGAAGGCCGGCCTGACCGTGGCCAGCGCGCTCCTCGTCGACTACGTCCTGACCGTCGCGGTCTCCATCTCCTCCGGAGTGGAAAACCTGGGCTCCGCGGTCCCGTTCGTCGTCGAGCACAAGACCTTGTGCGCCATCGCGATCATCGTGCTGCTGACGCTGATGAACCTGCGCGGCGTCAAGGAGTCCGGCAAGCTCTTCGCCATCCCCACGTACGTCTTCGTGGCTGGCGTCTTCGTCATGATCCTCTGGGGCGCGTTCCGCGGCCTGGTCCTCGGCGACACCATGAAGGCCCCCACCGCCGACTACACCATCCACGCCGAGCAGGGCGGACTCGCCGGCTTCGCGCTGATCTTCCTGCTGCTGCGCGCCTTCTCCTCCGGATGCGCCGCGCTCACCGGCGTCGAGGCGATCTCCAACGGCGTGCCCGCCTTCCGCAAGCCGAAGTCGAAGAACGCCGCGACCACCCTCGCCCTCATGGGCGGGCTGGCCGTCACCATGTTCTGCGGCATCATCGCGCTGGCCATGACCACGCACGTGCGGATGGCCGAGAACCCGGCCACCGACCTGCTCCACAACGGCCGTCCGATCGGCTCCGGTTACACCCAGAACCCGGTGATCTCGCAGGTCGCCGAGGCGGTCTTCGGCAAGGGCAGCTTCCTCTTCGTCATCCTGGCCGCGGCCACCGCGCTGGTCCTCTTCCTCGCCGCCAACACCGCCTACAACGGCTTCCCGTTGCTCGGCTCGATCCTCGCCCAGGACCGCTACCTGCCGCGCCAGTTGCACACCCGCGGCGATCGGCTGGCGTTCTCCAACGGCATCGTGCTGCTGGCCGGCGCCGCCACCGTCCTGGTCTACCTCTACGGCGCGGACTCCACCCGCCTGATCCAGCTCTACATCGTCGGCGTCTTCGTCTCCTTCACGCTCAGTCAGATCGGCATGGTCCGGCACTGGAACCGCCACCTGCGGACCGAGAAGGACCAGGCCAAGCGCCGCCGGATGCACCGCTCCCGCGCCATCAACGCCTTCGGCGCCTTCTTCACCGGCCTCGTCCTCGTCGTCGTGCTGCTGACGAAGTTCACCCACGGCGCCTGGGTCGCCCTCCTCGGCATGGTCATCTTCTTCGTCACGATGACCGCGATCCGCCGTCACTACGACCGGGTCTCCGACGAGATCGCCGCCCCCGACCTCCCCGACGACGAGGTCGTCCGCCCCTCCCGCGTCCACTCCATCGTCCTGGTCTCCAAGGTGCACAAGCCCACCCTGCGCGCCCTGAACTACGCCAAGCTGATGCGCTCGGACACCCTGGAAGCCGTCAGCGTCGACGTCGACCAGGCCGACACCCGCGTCCTGCGCGCCGAGTGGGAGCGCCGCGGCATAGAGGTGCCGCTGAAGGTCCTGGCCTCCCCGTACCGCGAGATCACCCGGCCGATCATCGACTACGTCAAGTCGCTGCGCCGGGAGAGCCCGCGCGATGCGGTCTCCGTCTACATCCCCGAGTACGTCGTCGGCCACTGGTACGAGCACCTGCTGCACAACCAGTCCGCGCTGCGCCTGAAGGGACGCCTCCTCTTCACTCCCGGCGTCATGGTCACCTCGGTGCCCTGGCAGTTGGACTCCTCCGAGGCCGCCAAGAAGCGCGCCCGCAAGCGCGCCGAGTGGAACGCCCCCGGCTCGGTCCGGCGCGGCCCGGTCTCCGCACCGAAGAAGGAAGCCGCGGCCACGAAGAAGTGACCCCGGCGCCGGCCCCCGCTCGGGGCCGGCGCACCGCATCACACCCCGTAGAATGGACGGCTGGTCTCCACCCGGAAGCCAGCCGTCACGGTTTCGCCCCACGCCTACCCAGGAGCTCCCCGCCATGCAGCCGGACACGCCGCCGGAATCCAGGAAGTCACTGGTCGGCGAGGAGTACGAGGTCGAGGTCGGCCCGGTCGCGCACGGCGGCCACTGCATCGCCCGCACCGAGGCCGGTCAGGTCCTCTTCGTCCGGCACGCGCTGCCCGGCGAACGGGTCCGCGCCCGCGTCACCGACGGCGAGGAGGGCGCCCGCTTCCTGCGCGCCGACGCCGTCGAGATCCTCGACGCCTCCAAGGACCGCGTCCCGGCGCCCTGCCCGTTCTCCGGCCCCGGCCGGTGCGGCGGCTGCGACTGGCAGCACGCCGCGCCCGGCGCCCAGCGCCGCCTCAAGGCCGCCGTCATCACGGAGCAGTTGGCGCGACTGGCCGGCCTCACCCCCGAGGAGAGCGGCTGGGACGGCACCGTCGAACCGGCCCCCGGCGACAAGGTCGCCAAGGGCGAGGTCCCGGCCTGGCGCACCCGCGTCCAGTACGCCGTGGACGCCGAGGGCCGCCCCGGCCTCCGCAAGCACCGCTCGCACGACATCGAGCCGGTCACCCACTGCATGATCGCAGCCCCCGGCGTCTCCGAACTCGGCATCGAGCAGCGCACCTGGCCGCAGATCGCCACCGTCGAGGCGATTGCCGCCACCGGCTCGCACGACCGCCAGGTCGTCCTCACCCCCCGCCCCGGCGGCCGCCTCCCGATCGTCGAACTCGACAAGCCGGTCTCCGTCCTTCGCATCGGCGAGAAGGACAAGGCCGTCCACCGCGTCCACGGCCGCCCCTTCGTCCGCGAACGCGCCGCCGGTCGCACCTGGCGGGTCGGCAACGGCGGCTTCTGGCAGGTCCATCCCAAGGCCGCCGACCTCCTAGTCGAGGCCGTCATGCAGGGCCTGATGCCCAAGAAGGGCGACATGGCCCTCGACCTCTACTGCGGCGTCGGCCTCTTCGCCGGCGCGCTCGCGGAGCGGGTGGGCGACAAGGGCGCGGTGCTCGGCATCGAAGCGAGCAAGCGCGCCGTCGAGGACGCCGAGCACAACCTCGCCGACCTCGACCGCGTCCGCATCGAGCGCGGCAAGGTGGAGCAGGTCCTCCCCCGCACCGGCATCACCGACGTCGACCTCGTCGTCCTCGACCCGCCCCGTGCCGGCGCCGGCAAGCAGACCGTCCAGCACCTCGCCACCCTCACCCCCCGCCGCATCGCCTACGTGGCCTGCGACCCGGCGGCCCTCGCCCGCGACCTCGCCTACTTCCGCGAGGCCGGCTACACCCCCCGCCGCATGCGCGCCTTCGACCTCTTCCCGATGACCCATCATGTGGAGTGCGTGGTGATCCTGGAATCGGCCAAGAAGGGGCGCTAACGGTCGCTAACGGGCGCTCGGCCGTGGGGTGTTGTGGGGGTGGCGGTTCAACTCGCCGATTGCGTTGGTGAGTTCACCGTCGCCCCGGCCCGGGGCGCTGAGGGCTACTTCGCCAACGCGCCCCCGCCCGCCCCGTCATTCACGTCGCCGCTGACGACCACGTCCCCAGTGCCATCTCCGCGGTGATGCCGGGGCCGAAGCCGGCCATGAGGCCGCGCTGGCCCTCCTTTGCTGACGCCTCGTCAAACATGCGGGCCAGTGCGTCCAGCACCACCGCGCTGGCTATGTTGCCGTACTCGGTCAGCGTCGCCCGGCTGAAGCGGAACGCCTCGCGGGGGACGCCGAGGAAACGGCTGAGGTCGTCGAGGATGCGTGGGCCGCCGGCGTGGACGATGTAGAAGTCCAAGTTGCCCGCGTCCCAGTGGTGTTCCTCGGCCAGCGCGCGGAGCGCCGGCGCGAGCGGCTCCATCGTTCCCGGGACCCGCTTGTCCAACTGGAAGTGGAATCCCGTGGAGCGCACCGCATACGAGATCCAGTCCTCGGTGTGCGGTATCAGGTAGGAGGCGTTCCGTTCGAGGTGGACGCCCGTGCCGCCCCTGCCGCGCATCACGGCCGCCGCGACCGCGTCCCCGAACAGGCCGTTGGACAGCAGCGATCCGACGCCCATGTCCGTGGGCTGGTAGCACAGCGAGCAGAACTCGCAGGCGACGAGCAGGACGTTGGCTTCCGGATAGGCACGGCAGAAGTCGTGCGCGCGGTTGATCGCGGCGCCTCCCGCGGCACAGCCGAGTTGAGCGATCGGGACCTGTCGGGTGTCCGACCGGAATCCCATGTGGTTGATGAGCCACGCCGTCAGCGCCGGCATCATGAAGCCGGTGCACGAGACGTAGACGATCAGGTCGATGTCCCGCGGCTCCAACTCCGCTTGGTCCAGCGCCTTGCGCACCACGGCGGGAACGCGCGCCTTGGACTCCTCCTCGTAGATGGCGCTGCGGGCGTCGAATCCGGGATGCTCCAGCACCTTGTCGATGGGCTGGATCAAGTGCCGACGCGCCACGCCCGTATGCTCGATGAGCCTCAGCACGAGCTTCAGCTGGGCGTGGTTGCCGTGCAGCTGCCGTGCCAGTTCGAGGGTGTCGTCCCTGGTGATGATGTATTCAGGGACCGCGATTGCCGGTTTGCACAAAACCGCCATCGGATGCACTCCTTGCAGACTGTGGTCCGCCCAGTGCTTTTTCTGCTCTGTAATTCGCGCTGTGGTCGCTTCCGTTGTCGGCCGGCGGAATCTCAGGAGAATCCTTCGGCCCGATGACACAGACCCCTGGAAGGACGCGAGCGGGCCATCCGTCGAAGAATGAACTTTCCCCGTGCAGATGGGTCATTCCTCGACCGTACGCCAGGGGAGTGAGTTCCGCATGCCGCGGTCGGGGTCGCGGTTTCCCGCGACCCCGGTACCTCACCACACCACCGGCAAGGCCAGTGGATAGCGCCAGATCGCGGTCTCGTTCCAGCGCACTTCCTCGGCCGGCTTCGCCAACTTCAGCTCCGGGAAGCGCTTCAACAACGTGCCGAGCGCCACCTGTATTTCGGTCAGGGCCAGCGGGGCACCCAGGCAGTGGTGTCCGCCCCAGCCGAATGTCATGTGGCCGGTGGTCTCGCGGGTCAGGTCCACCTCGTCGGGCCGCTCGAACTTCGCCGGGTCCCGGTTGGCCGTCAGGTACGAGACGTGCACGATGTCCCCGGCCCGGATCGTCACGCCGCTCAACTCGACGTCCTCCAGCGCGACTCGCGGGATGCCGACGCCCTTGCGGAACGGAATGAAGCGCAGCAGCTCCTCCAGCGCCTGAGGCAGCGCCTCGGGGTGCGCGCGCAGCATCTCCAGGTCCTTGGGCCGGGTCAGCAACATGTAGGAGAGGTTGCCGATCTCGTAGGTGGTGGTGTCCTGGCCGGTGATCAGGAGCACCATGGCCATGACGGTGAGCTCCTTCTCGTCTAGGACCTCGTCCCCGACGCGGGCCGTCGCCAGGGCGCTGATCAGGTCGTCACCCGGGTCGCGCCGGCGTCTCGCGGTCAACTCCTTGAAGTACTCCCGCATGTTCGCCTTGGCGTGGATGGCGTTTTCCTTGTTGTCGAGGCTGGTGTTCATCATCGTGCGGGCGTACGTGCGCAGCTGTGCGCGCTCGCCCTCCGGGATGTCCAGCACCTCGCAGATGGTCGTCAGCGGCAGCGGCGACGCGAGGTTCTCCATCAGGTCGCCCGGGGCCCCGTCCTCGACCATGCGGTCCAGCAGGTCGTCCACGGCACGCTGGGTGCGCGTCCGCATCCGCTCCACCTGCTTCGGGGCGAACGCCTTGGACACCAGGCTCCGCAGCCGGCTGCTCGCGGGCGGGTCCATCACGTTGATGGCCTCGTCCTGCACGATCGGCTCCGGTGTCATCCGCGGGAAGTCCCGCCCGACGATGGCGTGCCGGCTGAACCGCCGGTCCGTCGTCACCGTCCGCACGTCCTCGTACCGCGTGACCAACCATGCCTCGCCCTCGCCGTACGGCAGCCGAATGCGTGCGACGGGCTCTTCGGTCATGATCCGCCTGAGTGTCGGATCGAACTCCAACGCCTCGGCGTAATCGAACGGGCAATTCCAGACGCTGTTGTCGGCTTCCTGTGCCATTCCGAACTCCCGGGGTGAGAAGGACGGGTGCGTTTTGGTCGAATGTGCTGAGGAGAACTGAGGGGGAGCTGAGAGATGAGGCTTGAGCGGGGGGATCGGGGTTGAAGTGGAGGGGGAATTGTCGGGTGTGATGGGGCGAGCGCGAGGAGCGGAATTGCCGCCCGTGGATCGGACAGTCGAAGGGTGCGCATGCCCTCGCCGGCGGGCCGCAAAGGCGCTATTTCATCCCCGATATCGTACGTAGGCGCCTTGTGCTCCGCCTTGGCTGGCGAGGTGCGGCGCGGGCCGTCACGCCGTACGACGGTTTCGCGTCTCGCCGCCCCTTCACGCTGATTCCCGCCTCGTGCGGCGAACCGTGCGGGAGGACGTAGGCCGCTTTGTGATTACGCCGAATGGGTGATGAGCGATGGGTGGTGGTCGATGGGCGAGGTGTGGGGGGAGCGACAGTGGGGACCGTCGAGGCTTTCGCTGTCGGGCTGGTGGTGGGTGCGATGCCTCGTGGTGACTGCGTGGTCACTCTGGTTGCGGTTTGGTTGGCGGGGTGGAGCGGTGCCGCTCGACGACGGGTGTCTGCCCCTGCTTAATGGTCACGCATCGGCGTCTGCGTTGCCTTTCTGTGGCTGTGGCTGTGACTGTCGCTGTGGTTGCGGTCGCGGTTGTGTCTGGGGCCATGCCTGTATCGGGCTATATGTGATCTACGGGGGCATGGTCGGTGGCCGCCCGGTTCGGTCGGCCGGAGCCAGGGTTCGGGACCAGGCGTGAAGGGGTTCGGCGCTTACGTCCGTGTCGCCAACTTCGGTCGGAGAGTGGTCAATCCGTCTGGTGGGCGTCTCGGGCCGCGTCCACGAAGTTCTCCAGCGCCTTCCAGAAGGGTCTATATGCGGCGTCGAACTCCTCGCGACAGTCCTTGCCTTCGGCCGTGCCCGGCCGAAGCGCATCGTAGAAGGGACCGGTGGCCTTCTGGAGGGCGAGCGCCGCGGCTGCGGCCGCGGGCGGGCCCTCCAACTCGACGACCCGTGTGCAGCGTCGGATCTTCGCGTACTCCGCGACTTCTCGGTCGAGTAGCGCGTCGAGCCGGGTGGCCCGCTCTGCGGAGGACGGCTCCCGCAGCTCCGCTGAGATCTCCCAGTACAACTCGCCGATCCGGTGGGTCTGTTCGATCAGGTCCAGGTAAGCGGTGCGCCGACTCTCCCGTAGGCGCTCGGCTCGCTGCGAGCGTGCCGCGGTCTCCGCCTGTATGCGAGCAGCCCGCGTACTGCCGCGGCTGGTTACCCAACTGGCCAGTACCGCCGTACCGCCCGTCACTGCCGCGATGGCCAGAGTCCACACCGTGCTGTCGCCCACGCGGCGTCACGATACCCATCGCGGCTTCCGCCGGCCGCCACCGGTACGTCGGTCCCGGCATCGCTCCGTACGTGCTCATGCCCCCAGCCACCTTCGTACTTACGTCAGTTACCTCCGCCGTTACAACAACTGTGTCTGTTGCGGCCATATTCATGTTCTTCATTGCTGCCTCCTCGGTCTTCCCGTCTGCGTCTTCCGTGGGCCTTTGCTGTCGTGTATCGCCGTTCCTCGTCCTGACTCATCTGTCCCCGCGCCCGCACCCACCCACCCGCTCACCAACCCTGATCCGCCCCTGAGCGGACCCTGAGCCCCACCCGAACCCCGACCCTGACGTTGACCCCAACTCCCCTTCCACGCACCGGTGCATGGCCACCCACGCACCCGTAGAGTCCCGGCATGGCAGCACTGAACGCTCTCCTCCCCGCCGCGGCCGTGCGCCTGGACGTGTCCGTGTCGGACTGGCGGGCCGCGATCCGGACGGCCGGTGGGCTGCTGGTGGACAGCGGCGCGACGACGGCCGCGTACACCGCCGAGATGATCGAGAACGTGGCGGAGAACGGTCCGTACATCGTGATTGCGCCCGGCTTCGCCCTGGCGCACGCCCGCCCCTCGCCCGCGGTGCTCCGGACCGGGATGTCGTGGGTCCGTCCGGCGGCGCCGGTGGAGTTCGGGCATGCGACGAACGATCCGGTGCGCCTCGTCGTCGCCCTCGCGGCGCGGGACCAGGGCGCGCATACGGCGGCGCTCGCGGCCCTGGCGCGACTGCTCGATGATCCTGGTACCGCCCGAGCACTGCGGGAGGCCCCCGATGCTGAGGGCGTGCGCAGGTTGCTCGCCGGTCCTGATGCGCACCACCAACGGGACGACGCGGCCGAAGTCCCTGCCGTAGACGGGGGCCGCGCCGTCCACCGGATTCTGACGGTCTGCGGTAACGGGCTCGGTACCAGCCTCTTCCTCAAGTCCACTCTGGAGCGGGTGCTCGACCACTGGGGCTGGAGCCGTCACGTCACCGTGGAGGCGACCGACACCATTTCCGCCAGGGGCAGGGCGACGGAGGCCGTCGCCATCCTCACCTCCCGTGAGATCGCCGGGACGTTGGGTGAGACCGGCGTTCCGGTCGCGGTCGTGGCGGACTTCACCAGTACCAGGGAGGTCGACCGCGTGCTCCGCGGCCTCTACGACGTGTGACGCCGACGCTGTCCGAGGTTGTCCAAGTCCATCTGGGACAAGGGGGAGTTCATGACCGTGCCGCGGTCCGTCGCCACGTTCCTCGTCAACGAAGTGCTCAGCCGGCCGGCCTGTTTGATTGGCCTGATCACCGCGGCGGGGCTGATCGCGCTGCGAAAGTCCGTCGGGCAGATCGTCGGTGGCGCACTCAAGGCCACGCTCGGCTTTCTGCTCATCGGGGCCGGTGCGACCCTGGTCGTCGGCGCGTTGGGGCCGCTGGGCGGCATGATCCAGGGCGCTACCGGGGCGCAGGGGGTGATCCCGGCCAACGAGGCGATCGTCGGCATCGCTCAGGAGCGGTTCGGTGCCCGGGTTGCCTGGCTGATGATCCTGGGGTTCGTCGTCGCCCTCCTGCTGGCCCGGTTTACGCCCCTGCGGTACGTCTTCCTCACTGGGCATCACATCCTGTTCATGGCCACGCTGTTGACGATGGTGTTGAGCGCGGCCGGTCAGCCGGCGCCGATGGTGATCGCCGTTGGTGCTGTCCTGTTGGGCATCCTGTTGGTGGCCATGCCCGCGTTCGCCCACCCCTGGACCAAGCGCGTCACGGGCGACAACTCCATTGCCATCGGCCACTTCGGCACCGCCGGTTACATACTCGCGGGCGTCACCGGGCGACTCGTCGGCCGCCGCAGTCGCAGCACCGAGGAGTGGAAACTGCCCGAGGGCCTGCGGTTCCTACGGGATTCGATGGTTGCCACGGCCTTGTCCATGGCGTTGATCTACGTGGTCATGGCCCTCGTCTACCTGGCCAACGCCGGCCGATCCACTGCCTTCAAGGCATTTGCCGCCGCTGCCGGAGGCGAGGGTGCGGCCCGCGACCTCGGCAACTACCTCATGCAATCCGTCATGCAGGGACTGCAATTCGGCATCGCGGTCGCGGTGATCCTCTTCGGGGTCCGCACGATCCTGGGCGAACTGGTGCCTGCATTTCAGGGCATTGCCGGCAAGGTGGTGCCCGGCGCGGTACCGGCCCTGGACGCGCCGATCGTGTTCCCGTACGCCCAGAACGCGGTATTGATCGGCTTCCTCGCCAGTTTCACCGGGGGCCTGGCCGGCCTCGCTCTGCTGGCCTGGGTGCTCCATCCCGCCATTGGGCTCGCGCTCGTTCTGCCCGGCCTCGTACCGCACTTCTTCACGGGCGGCGCGGCCGGCGTCTACGGGAACGCGACGGGCGGCCGGCGCGGTGCGATCGTCGGCGCCTTCCTGAACGGCGTGCTGATCACCTTCCTGCCGGCGCTGCTGCTCACCTCGCTCGGTGCGTTCGGCAAGGCCAACACCACCTTCGGTGACGCCGACTTCGGCTGGTTCGGCACGCTCATCGGCTATGCGGCCAAGGTGGGGCCCAGCGGTGGGGCCGTCGCCATGGTGGTCATCGGCGCGGGTGTACTGGTCGGCGCGATCGTCTTCCAGCGGCGGGTGGTGGAGCGGGGGTGGGACCCAGGTGGCGGGCGGATCGCTGCCGGGTCCGTTACGGGGGCGTCGACGGCTGCCGATGGGGCTGGAGCGGGTGCTGAGGTTCCGCTCCGTCGGCACCCCAAGATCGCGCCGCCCGTAGGTGCGCCGGCCCCACCACCGCCCCTGGGCGACTGACCGCAGGAGCAAACGACCAAGTGAACGACCGGCTCACTGGTCCGGCGATCAATGGGACGGCTGGGCCGGCTGGGGCGGTTGGGGCCGGCTGGTCGGCAGGCCGTGGTCGGTCCGTCGGATCTCGGCGTGGAGTTCTGTTGCCTGCGGTGTGGGCAGGCGATGTCCGGTGTCTTTGGGCCTGGGCGCCTCGATAGGTCGCGCCCCTCAGCGCGGCGCGCGGGTCGGGCTCCTTGTGCCTGGCGATGGAGCGCCGTGCTACTCGGGGCCTTCCTCGTGATCGGCCTGCCCACAGGCGCTTTGTGCTGCCCCGTTTGGTCAGTGTCCGCCCTACTGCATTGCCTCCGTCTCAGAGCTAAAGTCGACGTATGGCCACAGGGGACCTCCCCGATGAGTTGGCTGACGTACTGGCCGGGATCCAGCGGCTGATCCGCCGGCGGCTGCGTCCCGGCATGCCCGAGCCCAGGCTGCGGGGCGCGCAGGTCGAACTCCTGCGGCTGGTCGCAGCCCGACCCGGCATCCGGGTTTCTGCCGCCGCGCAGGAGCTTTACCTGGCGGGCAACTCGGTCTCCACACTGGTCAACGAGCTCAGTCGGGCCGGCTATCTACGCCGTGAGACCGATCCTGTTGATCGGCGCTCGGCCCAGCTCTTCCCCACACCAGAGGCGCGGGCACGGCTGCGCGACTGGGAGGCCCGTCGCAGCGCGCTCGTCCACGAACAGGTCGCCCGCCTCCCCGAGGCCGACCGGGCGGCATTGGAGGCCGCTCTTCCGGCGCTGCGCCGGCTCGCCCACAACCTGCACCAGCAGACGGAGGGACCATGACCAGCGACGACCCCGGCCGGACGGTGCCGCCCACCGCTACGGGTGAGCTCCAGCAAACCGCCGGTGCACCGGCGGAGGCCGCCGAACAAGCGGCCCCAACAGCCGCCCCCGCCCCGGATGCCCTCTCCTGCCACGCACTGCGCTATGCCTTCGGCGAGACCAGGGCCGTGGACGGAGTGGACCTCGCCGTCCGGCCCGGCGAGGTCTTCGGCCTGCTCGGACCGAACGGCGCAGGCAAGACCACCGCCATCCGCTGCATCACCACCTTGCTGCCTGTTCCGGCGGGCATGGTGCGGGTCTTCGGACATGACGCGGCGCGGGAACGGATGGCCGTGCGGCGCCTCCTGGGCTATGTGCCGCAGCAGTTGTCCGCCGACGCCGGGCTCACCGGCCGGGAGAACGTCGCGCTGTTCGCCCGGGTCTTCGACGTGCCGCGCCGCGAGCGCGCCGCCCGTGTCACCCAGGCACTGGAGGCCGTCAACCTCACCGACGCCGCGAACCGGCTCGCCAAGACCTACTCCGGCGGCATGATCCGCCGCCTGGAACTCGCCCAGGCCCTGGTCAGCGCGCCTCGCCTGTTGATGCTCGACGAACCGACGATCGGTCTCGACCCGATCGCCCGCACCAATGTCTGGGAGCACATCAACGCGGTGCGCGCAGCCACCGGCATGACTGTCCTGGTTACCACCCACTACATGGACGAGGCCGAGCAGTACTGCGACCGCGTCGCCCTGATGCACCGCGGTCGGATCCGCGCCCTGGGCACGCCCGGCGAACTCCGTTCCGCCCTGCGCGCCCGCCGCGCCCGTGCCGAGCAGCCCGCGAGCGCAACCACCGAATCCGCGGCGTCCGCGACCGCGACGTCTGTGACCGCAGCGTCCGCGTCCCGTCCCGCTCCCTCGTCCCATACGGAGCCGACGCTGGAGGACGTCTTCCGGGACGTCGCCGGCACCGGCCTCGACGAGCAGTCAGGAGACTTCCGCGATGTCCGGAGTACCCGTCGCACCGCGGCCCGGGTCGGCTGAAGCCACCGCCGCCGCACGCCACTTGGACCTGCTACTGGCCCCGCCGCGCGCCCGTACCGGCTGGCGGGTACTGCCCGCCAGAGTCGCCGCGATGTGTGTGGTCGAGCTGCAGAAGCTCCGCCACGACCGCACCGAGCTCTACACCCGCGCCGTCCAACCCGCCCTCTGGCTCGTGGTCTTCGGTGAGACCTTCACGCGTATCAAGGCCATCCCCACAGGTGGCACCCCCTATATCGACTATCTGGCGCCCGGGATCATCGCCCAGTCCGCCATGTTCATCGCGATCTTCTACGGGATCATGATCATCTGGGAGCGGGACGCCGGCATCCTCACCAAACTGCTGGTCACTCCCACCCCGCGGTCCGCCCTGATTGCGGGCAAGGCTTTTGCCGCGGGAGTGAAGGCGCTGCTCCAGGCAGTTGTGGTGATCCTCATTGCCGCGCTCCTCGGCGTGGCCATGACGTGGAACCCGCTGCGCCTGCTCGGCGTTGCCGTCGCCGTGATCCTCGGCTCGGCCTTCTTCTCCTGTCTGTCGATGACGATCGCCGGCATCGTGCTGACCCGTGACCGCCTGATGGGCATCGGCCAGGCCATCACCATGCCGCTCTTCTTCGCCTCCAACGCCCTCTATCCCGTGGCCGTCATGCCTGGATGGCTACAAGTCATCAGTAGATTCAACCCCCTCAGCTATCAGGTCGAAGCGCTCCGCGGACTGCTTCTGGGCACCCCCTCTCATCTGGCCCTCGACTTCGCTGTGCTCGTCGGCGCCGCGGCCGCCGGCATCGCCGCCGCATCCTCACTCCTCGGTCGTCTGGCACGTTGACTCGTCTGCCGCCGTCGCACCCCAGCGAACGGGCGGGCGCACTTCCCGGACACTTCCCGGGCGGCCGGGCTGACCCGGCCGTCGATTCCCTTCCGAAACAGGCACGTTGTGTACTCATGCCCCCACCGTAAGTGGCGCCACTGACAATGGCCTCGGCCAGCGGAAATGCCTGACGCGTCGCCGTTTTCGAGCGCCCTCCTCGCGGGTGGGGCGGCTGCCGCGATCGCGCGGAGGTCGGCCCCTCGCGCGTCCGCTGCACTGAACGCCGGCCATGGATCCAGGTGTTGAAGGTGGGAGTGTGGTTCGTGGCTGAGGGCGCTGTGCGGAAGTGGGGCGGTGCCGCCCCGTCGCATTGGCTGCTGAGAGTCCGTCCCCGTGGTGAACGCCGTGTCCTCCACCGTGGATTGTGGCGATGTCCCCGTTCGTCCAGCGCAACTCACGCCTGCTCAAGGGTGGCTGCCCTGGGGTGCGCTGAGTCCAAGTCAGTTGACTCGCCGCCACGCCGGGGTGCTCTCGACCTCTGTCGCAAGGGAGGATGAACGGGCATACACAAACTCGATCCGGCAGTTCTGCCCAGCTGTCCGCACTGGTCAGGGCTATGAGGCAGGATGGGAGTGGCTGCGGCGCCGCGTGTGTCGCAGTCAGCGACGTTTGTAGGTTTATCTCTAGAATCGTGCGATGCACATAACGCAGAAGGCCAGCGCTCCACTGGGTGAGGTGATTCGGTGAACGGCCCCGATGCCACCGACGAGCAGTGGGAAGGGCTCGCCGAAGTCGTACCGCTACGCGGCGGCAGTGAATGGCCCTCCTGGCCCGCCCACCGGGCCCTTCCGGACGACGAACCGACCGAGGAGACACGGCGGTTCATCGTCATCCGCGTGCAGACCTTCGCGGACGCCAGGGAAGTGGCCGAGTACCTCATGGCGCAGCTTCCGGTCCTGTTGGACCTCAGCAGTGCCGACACCGATGTCGCCAAGCGCATCCTGGACTTCGCCAGCGGGGTCGTCTTCGGGCTCGGCAGTGGCATGCACCGCGTGGACACCAATGTGTTCCTGTTGGCGCCGGTCGGCACCGAGGTTGCGGAGCCGGCGGCGGGCACCGTCCCCCGTTCGTAGGAAGAGCAGTTGGGCGTAACGGTTCTCCGGGTGGGGGACTGCATAGCGTCCCCGCATGAATACCGACAGTGTGCGTCCGGCGGTCACCGAATTACGGTTGTCCGCCTTCAAGGCTCATCGTGGCGTTTCCCTCCCGTTCGGGCCGCTGACGCTGCTCAGTGGGGACAGCGGAAGCGGCAAGTCCAGTGTGTTGCAGGCGTACGAGCTCCTCGCTCGGCTCGGCAGCGGAGATCCGCTCGAACGGGCCGTCGGGGTGGTGGCGGGAGGGGCCTCCGCCTGTGTGCCCGCCGGCGCACGCCCCGATGACCAGGGGCGGCGCGGCTTCCGTCTCGGCTGTACGGTCGACGGCCCGGTCGGTGCCGTTCGCCTCGATCTCGCCGTACAGGCCGAACCCGAACTCCGCATCGTCGGCGAGCGTTTGACGGGCTGTGGCGAGACATTGCTCACCACCGCCCTCGCCGACCCCAACCGCCCCGCCGTCCAGGCTGCCTGGCACACCGCCGGTGCCACCCCGGTGACCCGGGCGCCGCTGCCCGACGACCGGTTGGCCACCTCCCTCCTCCCGTTGCGGGTCGCGGGCAAGACGGAAGGGCAGCGGCTCGTCCTGGCCGCCGCGGAACAGGTCGTGGTGGCGCTCCGTTCGGCCTTCGTGTGTGATCCGCGACCGGAGGCGATGCGGGATCGCGCGGAACGGGACGCCGTGAACTACGGGCGCCCGGCGGGCGATGCGTCGGGCGGGGGAGGCGCGGGGCGCAGTGCCGGGGCGCGTGGTGGTGGCCGAAGTGGTGGCTCGGGGCGCTCGGGCAAGAGTGGAGGATCCGGTGGTTCTGGTGGACCGTCGGGGGCGCGCGGGCGGAAGGGCGTCAGGAGCGGCGCGGAGGCCAGTGGTTGGGGGCATGACGGCGAGCGTGACGAGGGGCGGTTGCGGTCGTCGTGCGAGAACCTCTCCGCCGTACTGGAGCGCACCAGTCGCGAATGTTCCCGGCGGCACGCCGTGTTGGTCGCGGCCGTACGGGACGCCTGCTCCGGGCCGGTCGACGGGGTGCGGGCGGTGCCGCGGCAGCCGGATGCGGCGACGGCGGCGGACGCCGCATCCACCGGGGGGACGGGCGGCGGGGCGGCGCCGGATGGTCAGGGGCCCTCGGGCCCGCCGGCCCTACGGACCGTCCTCGACCGTGGCGTGTTGGGGGAGATGCCCGTCGAGCAGCTCGGCGACGGTGAGCTCCGATTCCTCGCGCTCGCGTTGGTGTTGCTGACCGGCCCCGGGGTGCTCGCCATGGATCCGGCCGGGGAGATCCCGTCGGCGCTGCAACAGATGACGGTGATGGCGGACGGCATGGACCGTTGCATGGATCGTCGACAGGCCCGGGAACTGGTGTCGTTGGCCGTGCGGATGGCCGATCGTGGGCATGTCCGGCTGCTGGGGACGGTGCGGGACCCGTCGGTCGCCGACGGGCTGCCCGGTGTGCAGGTGCTACACCTAGGGGTATGAGTGAGGATCTTCATGCGCTGCAACGACGCCTGGCCGACTTCGCGGCCGCCCGGGACTGGCAGCAGTACCACACCCCCAAGAACCTGGCCGCGGCGCTGAGTGTCGAGGCCGCGGAACTGGTCGAGATCTTCCAGTGGTTGACGCCGGAGGAGTCGGCGAAGGTGATGTCCGACCCCAAGGCGGCCGGACGGGTCGAGGACGAGGTCGCGGACGTGTTGGCGTATCTGCTCCAGTTCTGCCAGGCGCTGGGGATCGATCCGTTGACCGCGCTCGCCGCGAAGATCGAACGGAATGAGACGCGGTTCCCGGCGGTGCGGCAGGCGCCGCCGGACCGGCCGCGGGACGGCGAGTAGCCGCCGGGCGGCGCGCATCGGGCGGCGCGCGCAGGGTCAGGGCCGGCGGGGCGGGGGCGAGAGCCTCCGCCCCGCCGGCCCTTTGCGCGCCGCACGGGCGTCGGTCGCGGCGCGCACCGTCGTGCGGCGGGGTTCGCCGCGGTCGGCGTCACGCACCGCGTGCCGCATGTCGGCGGCAGGAGTGTTTGGCGGGACAACAGGGAGCTGCGTGGTGCAAGTTGTTTCATGGCTGCTGAGGGGCGAACGAGGGTGTAGTGACGCACGAGGGAGCTCCGCGGGCCAGAACCGTCGGCGCGACCGTTCTAAAACCACCTCTCGTCACTCTATGGAGTTATGGATCTTTCCACAGCGTCTTGGTTGTCCACAGATTTGCGAATTCCCCTGGCGTTTTTGGCTGTTGACCCTCACGCTGGGTAGTGGAAGGGAAATGAGGTGAACGCGCATGACGAAGGAAGGAGGGACGCAGATGGACGCGGTGCGAATCATTGCGACCAGTCGACGCGGTCTGGCGCAGGCGAGCTCGGTGCACGACGTGGTCGTCGAGGCGTGGCAAGCGCAAGCCTTGGCAGAGGCGATAGGTAGCCACCTCGCGATATTCGGGCCGTACGAAGTGCGGTCCAGGGCCCGAGGGTTGGGCGACGCGGGCGGGCGGTTCAGCGGGGGACTGCTGTGCTCGACGGCGACCACCGGGGGGCTTCGAGCAGCTCAACTGACCGAGATCCGCGATGTCAAGGCGGCCTTAATCAGCCTGTGCCAACTGCTCCGAGAGGTGTGCGAGGCGTTGGTCGGGGTGGTGATCTCGGCCGAGGAGGAGGGGATGTACTGGACCTGCGTGGAGGCCATGGACACGGCAGACGAATCGAGGGACCACGCCGCCGGAATACTGGAGAAGCTGGAGGTACGCGACCGGCACCTTGCCTGACGGAGGGCGGGCCGTCTCTCAAGCTGCCTGCCCTGCAACCACCGGAACAGCCAGCACCAGCGCACTAGCCAGCACCATCGGAAGGGTCGGAAGGGCCGGAACGGTCGGAGTCGCCAGGACAGTCGGTGCGGCCGGCGGTCTGGAGCCGTTGTCGGCCTGGGCAGGCGCAGCACGCCTGTCGACCACTTCGACCGGCGTGCCGGGACAGGGACGATCGACCTGTGCCGCCGCCCCATCACGCCCGGAGTTAGCGCCCGCCCGCGCGTCATCTCCCCTCTGCTTCTTCTGCTCTCCCTCCCGTTTCCTGCTCTCGTGTTCTCTTGGCCGCTATTCCTGTCTCCCGCCTCTGGTGGCGAGCCGTTGTCCCTCTGGTTACGAGCCGTGGGCTTGCTGCCGCTGACGGCGTTGTGACCGCCTTGGTGGGCCACGGGCCTTTGCAGCAGCCCTTCGGTATCTCAATTGCCAGCCGTATTAGGCGACTTGGTGGCCCCGATCTGGCGTCGTGAGCGTCGTGAGTCAGGGGCACCGAGGCTTCTTCTGCCCAGCCCCGATCCCTCAGTCGCTACTCGCCTCATCCGCTTCGATCGGTCTGTCCATCCCAACGCCATAGTCACTGCGTTCGCTGCGTCGACTACATCTAGCCGGTCTTCGCTACGCGTACCGCGTACCGCACACAACGAGCACGTCACGCATCGGAAAGGTCACGCATCGGGAGGTCATGCGTCGAAAACGTCGCACGTCGAAAACGTCGCGCATCGGAAACCGCGCGCAGGGGAGCTAGATCGGAAACAAGACACCTGGTTTATCGGCAGTGCCCGGAGGTTGGTTTGCTGAGCGTCGGTGCAGGATGGAGGTATGGACCTACGGATCTTCACCGAGCCCCAGCAGGGGGCTTCTTACGACACCCTTCTGAAGGCCGCCAAGGCCACCGAGGACCTCGGGTTCGACGCCTTCTTCCGCTCCGATCACTATCTGCGGATGGGAACGGTCGACGGGCTGCCCGGCCCGACGGACGCCTGGATCACGCTGGCCGGTCTGGCCCGCGAGACCAAGCGGATCCGGCTCGGCACGCTTGTGACGGCCGGCACCTTCCGCCTTCCGGGCGTGCTGGCCATCCAGGTCGCGCAGGTTGACCAGATGTCCGGCGGGCGGGTGGAACTCGGCCTGGGCGCAGGGTGGTTCGAGGAGGAGCACAAGGCGTACGGCATCCCGTTCCCCAAGGAGAGGTTCGCGCGGCTGGAGGAGCAGCTGGCGATCGTCACCGGCCTGTGGGCCACCGAGGTGGGAAAGGAGTTCTCATACGACGGCACGTACTACCAGTTGGAGAAGTCGCCCGCGCTGCCCAAGCCCGCCCAGGGCAAGGTGCCGGTCTTGATCGGTGGGCACGGCGCGACGCGCACCCCGCGGTTGGCGGCGCAGTACGCCGATGAGTTCAACGTCCCCTTCGCCTCGCTCGAAGACACGGAGCGCCAGTTCGGACGGGTGCGGGCGGCCGCCGAGGCCGTCGGGCGCACGTCGGACGACCTGGTGTACTCCAACGCCCTGATCGCCTGCGTCGGTAAGAACGACGCCGAGGTGGCGCGGCGGGCCGCGTTCATCGGGCGCGACATCGACGAACTGAAGGCCAACGGTGTGATGGGCTCGCCGGCGGAGGTCGTGGACAGGCTCGGCCAGTTCGGCGCCATCGGCTCGTCCCGGGTCTACCTCCAGATCCTGGATCTGGATGACCTGGACCACCTGGAGTTGATCTACGGGCAGGTTCAGTCGCAGCTTCGTTGACGTCGTGTAGCCGCGCTGGTGTCTTGCGGCTCGGCTGATGCCTCGTGGATGCGTGGGGGTGTGCAGTTGGGGCGACCTCGGGCCGGGGCCGGTTGCGGTCTCCGGCCGCGGGGTGGCCCAGGGCGGAGCCGGGGGATCGGTTGGGCCTGCGGCAATGCGTTGCCTGAGGTTGCGGGAGTGGGGTGGGGAGGCGGGGGAGGGGGAGGGGCCCTGGAAAATCGGTAGGGCGGGTAGCCCGTACACACCCATACTGAACGGGTGTTTCTGACCATAACCACCACTGGCACCGTTGACCGTCCCGCGACCGATCTCGGGTTCCTGCTGCACAAGCATCCCGGGAAGGCGCAGCAGTTCTCCACCGCGCACGGTACGGCGCACGTCTTCTATCCGGAGGCGGACGCCGAACGGTGCACGGCAGCACTGCTGTTGGAGGTCGATCCCGTAGCCCTGGTGCGTCGTGGGCAGGGGAAGGGGCGCGGCGGGGCTGCGGATGCGGCGCTCGGCAGGTATGTCAACGACCGGCCGTACGCGGCGTCGTCGCTGTTGGCGGTGGCGTTGCGGAGCGTCTTCGCGAGCGCGCTGAAGGGGCAGTGCGCGGCCCGGCCCGAACTGGTCGGGCGGGCGATTCCGTTGCGCATCGAGGTGCCGGTGTTGCCGGCCCGCGGTGGCGTCGGGTTGGTGGAGAAGCTGTTCCGGCCGTTGGGCTGGTCGGTGCTGGCCGAGCCGCTGCCGTTGGATGAGACCTTTCCCGAGTGGGGGGACTCGCATTACGTACGGCTGGTTCTCGAAGGCGATGTCGAACTGGCCGCTGCGCTGCGGCATTTGTATGTGCTGCTGCCGGTTCTGGACGACGCCAAGCACTACTGGGTGGCGCCCGACGAGGTCGACAAGCTGTTGCGAGCCGGCGAGGGCTGGCTGGAACACCACCCGGAGCAGCGGCTGATCGCCGACCGCTACCTCACCCGTCGCCGGTCGCTGACGCGCGAGGCCATGGCGCGACTGGAGTTGGCGCGGCTCGCCGAGGCGGATGACGTGGCCGTCGAGGAGATCGACAACGCGGTGGACGAGGCGACGGACACCGCGGAGCGGCCGGTTCCGCTCGCCGTGCGACGGCGGGAGGCCGTGCTCGATGCGTTGCGTGCGGCCGGGGCCGCTCGGGTCCTCGATCTGGGGTGTGGGCAGGGGCAGTTGATCGGTGCGCTGCTGGGGGAGGGGCAGTTCACCGAGGTCGTCGGGATGGATGTGTCGATGCGGGCGCTTCACGAGGCCCGGCGCAGGCTTGGCCTCGACCGGATGCCGGAGCGTCAGGCCCGGCGGGTTCGGCTCATCCAGGGCTCGTTGGCGTATACGGACGGCAGGCTCAAGGGGTACGACGCGGCGGTGCTGAGCGAGGTCGTCGAGCATGTGGACCCGGAGCGGCTGCCGGCGTTGGAGTACGCGGTTTTCGGGGCGGCCAGGCCGCGGACGGTCGTGGTGACCACCCCCAACGTCGAGTACAACGTGCGCTGGGAGTCGCTGCCGGCCGGGCAGGTGCGGCATGCCGACCACCGCTTCGAGTGGACACGGGCGGAGTTCCGGCAGTGGGCCGGGGAGGTCGCCGCACGGCACCGCTATGCGGTCGCGTTCGGCCCGGTGGGCCCGGACGACCCGGAGGTCGGGCCGCCCACCCAGCTCGCGTGCTTCACGCGGCAGGACGACGGGAGCGAAGCGACGGGCGGGGACGGCGATGCGGGTGCGAACGGACGTAAGGAAATGGGCGGTAGTGGCGGTAGGCGCGGTGGTGGCAGTCGTGGCGAAAGCGCCGAAAGTGGCGGAATGGCGTCCGCGTCCAGTCGCAGCGGCGGTCCCGGCCGCGTTGTCAGTGGTGGCGGTCATGATGGAGATGTCGGTGCGGGAACGAGCGGCCGGAAGGGGGTAGCGGCATGAGTGGCGTGGAGCGAGACGAGGGTCGTGCGGCGTTGCAGTCGTCGGCCGAGCAGGCGTCGCCGGCCGAGCAGGCGTCGTCGGGGGCGATGGCGCGGACGGGGGAGCGTTCGCTCGGTGTGCCCGATCTGTCGCTGGTGGTGTTGATCGGGGCGACCGGTTCCGGTAAGTCGACGTTCGCCGCGCGGCATTTCAAGCCGACCGAGGTGATCTCGTCGGACTACTGCCGGGGGCTGGTCAGCGACGACGAGAACGATCAGAGCGCCAGCGCCGACGCCTTCGAGGTGCTGCACTTCATCGTGGGCAAGCGGCTCGCGGCCAGGAGACTGACGGTGGTCGACGCCACCAATGTGCGGGCGGAGTCGCGGGGCCAACTGGTGCGGCTGGCGCGCGAGCACGACGTCCTGCCGGTGGCGATCGTGCTGGACGTGCCCGAGCAGCTCTGCGCCGAGCGGAACGCGACGCGCCCCGACCGGGCAGGGCTGCCACGCCGCGTCATCCAGCGGCACCAGCGCGAACTGCGGCGCTCGCTCGGCACGTTGGGGCGCGAGGGGTTCCGGAAGGTGCATGTGCTGCGCGGTGCGGAGGAGGTCGAGGCCGCGGAGGTCGTCCGGGAGCGGCGGTTCAACGATCTGCGGCACCTCACGGGGCCGTTCGACATCGTCGGAGATGTGCATGGCTGCCGTTCGGAGCTGGAGGTCCTGCTCGGGCGGCTGGGGTATGGGCTGGTCCGGGATGCGCGGGGGCGGGCCGTGGATGCGGTGCACCCCGAGGGCCGCACGGCGGTCTTTGTCGGCGACCTGGTCGATCGGGGGCCGGACAGCCCGGGAGTGCTGCGTCTGGTGAGCGGAATGGTGGCGGCCGGTCACGCACTGTGCGTGTCCGGGAACCACGAGCAGAAGCTGGGGCGTTATCTCAACGGTCGGGCGGTGCGGCACACGCACGGCCTGGCCGAGACCATCGCGCAGTTGGCCAAGGAGGACGAGGCGTTCCGCGCCGGGGTCGCGGAGTTCGTGCGGGGGCTGGTGAGCCACTACGTGCTGGACGGGGGTGGACTGGTGGTGTGCCACGCCGGGTTGCCGGAGAAGTACCACGGCCGTACGTCGGGCCGGGTGCGGTCGTTCGCGCTCTACGGCGACACCACGGGCGAGACCGACGAGTTCGGTCTGCCGGTGCGGTACCCGTGGGCGGAGGACTACCGCGGCCGCGCCGCCGTCGTGTACGGCCACACCCCCACCCCGCGCGCCGGCTGGCTCAACAACACCGTCTGCCTGGACACCGGTTGCGTCTTCGGCGGGAAGCTGACCGCGTTGCGCTGGCCCGAGCGCGAGCTGGTCGACGTGGCGGCGGAGCGTGTCTGGTACGAGCCGGCCAAGCCGTTGGCCTCGGAGGCGCCGGGTGGGGCGGACGGCCGTCCGCTGGATCTCGGCGATGTGGCCGGCCGGCGGAGCGTCGAGACACGGCAGATGGGCCGGCTCGCCGTGAAGGAGGAGAACGCCGCTGCGGCCCTGGAGGTGATGAGCCGCTTTGCGACGGACCCGCGGTTGCTGCCGTATCTGCCGCCGACCATGGCGCCCTGCGCGACGGCCAAGGAGTCCGAGGCGGACGCGCGCGGCGAGGGGTTCCTGGAGCACCCGCGGGAGGCGTTCGCCGAGTACCGCGCGGCCGGCGTCCGCGAAGTGGTGTGCGAGGAGAAGCACATGGGCTCCCGGGCGGTGGTGCTGGTCTGCCGCGACGAAGCGGTGGCCCGCGAGCGGTTCGGAGTGGCCGGCGAGGGGGTGTCGGGTGCCGTCTACACCCGCACCGGGCGACCGTTCTTCGATGACCGGGAGACCACCGAGCGGATACTGCGACGGGTCCGCGAGTGCGTCGAACGGGCCGGTCTGTGGGCCGAGTTGGAGACTGGGTGGCTGCTGCTGGACGCCGAGCTGATGCCGTGGTCCCTGAAGGCGACGGGGCTGTTGCGGACGCAGTACGCGACGGTGGGTGCGGCGTCCCGGTCGGCGTTCCCGGGGGTGCTCGGCGCGCTGGAGGCGGCGGCCGACCGCGGGGTCGACGTGGCGGCGCTGCTCGATCGGCAGCGGGGGCGGGCCGCGGACGCCGCGGCGTTCACCGAGGCGTACCGGCGCTACTGCTGGCGCGTGGGGGAGGAGGCGGCACCGACCGGAGGCTTGGGCCATGGGGACTTGGACCATGGGGACCTGGGCTCTGGGGACCTGGGGGCTGGAGACCTGGGCTCTGGGCGCTCGGGTTCCGGGGGCTCGGGCTCTGGGAGTTCCGGCCTTGGGGATGCCGAGGCGGGAGACCGCGATGGTGCGGCGCAGCAGGGCGGGGGGCTCGCGGAGCTGGCCGGCGTGCGGCTCGCGCCGTTCCAGATACTCGCCGCCGAGGGGCGCAGTCTGGCCGCCCTGCCGCACCTTGAGCAACTGGCCCTGCTCGACCGCCTGATAGCGGCCGAGGAGGGGCTGGTGACGGGGGCGGACGGCGCGACGGAGGACGTCCCGGGCGGCGGCCCCGCCGAGCCCGCCACCGATCGAATACGGCTGCTCGCGCCGACCCGGCGGCTGGTCGTCGACACCGAGGACGAGGCGTCGGTCGCGGCCGGTGTCGCCTGGTGGCTGGATCTGACCGCCGATGGCGGCGAGGGCATGGTCGTCAAGCCGGCCCGGGCGTTGGTCCGGCAGCCGGACGGGCGGCTCGTCCAGCCGGGCGTCAAGTGCCGCGGTCGGGAGTACCTGCGGATCATCTACGGTCCCGAGTACACCCGCCCGGAGAACCTCCGGCGTCTGCGGGCCCGCCAGCTCGGTCACAAGCGTTCGCTGGCCCTGCGCGAGTACGCGCTGGGGCTGGAGGCGCTGGACCGGCTGGCGGACGGGGAACCGCTCTGGCGGGTGCACGAGGCGGTCTTCGCGGTGCTCGCGTTGGAGTCGGAGCCGGTGGATCCGCGGCTGTGACCGGGTGGTGGCGCGTGTCCCCGCACCCGTGACGGAACGAGGGCGTGGCGGCGTGCCGGTGGGGATGCGGTGCCCGCATTGCCCCGTACTTGTGGCGGTGCGGCATCGTGTCAGCCCGGGTCCGTGTCGGCCCGGGTCCGCGTCGGCCCAGGGTTGTGACGGTGCGCCGTTGCGTGGCTCCGCCGCCGTAACGGCCGGCGGCGGAGCACGGCACCGGCATCCGCCCTCCGGCAACGAACAACTGACGACCGAAGATGGGCAACTGACCGTCGAAGGCGGGCAACTGACGACGGGAACGTAACCGACAACGGGTAACCGACAACGGGCAACCGATACCGGGCGCCCAGCAACGGCCAACCGGTAGCGGGCAACGAGCCACCTTCCCTTGTGCGCGATCAGTTCACGCCGTCAGCTCAGGCCGCCAGCTCACGCCGTCAGCTCGCGCCGCCAGTTCACGCCGCCTTGGCGTCCCGGATCGTCCGCCCCTCCTGCCCTTCCTGCCCCTTCCGCCCCTCTCGTCCCGCCCGGTACGTCCGTCGGTAGTCGGCCGGGGGGACGCCCACGATGCGGGTGAAGTGGCGGCGGAGGTTGGCGGCCGTGCCCAGGCCGGCGATGTCCGCCACCCGGTCCACCGGAAGGTCGGTGCTCTCCAGCAACTCGCGAGCCCGGGCGATGCGTTGGGACTGGAGCCACTGCATGGGGGTGGTGCCGGTCGTGGCGTGGAAGCGGCGGACGAGGGTGCGGGGGCTGGTGTGTGCGTACCGGGCGAGGTCGGCGACGGTCAGCGGCTCGCGGAGGCGTTCGGTGGCCCACTGCAGGACCGGCGCGAGCGAGTCGTCGCGGTGCTCCGGCAGCGGCGTCTCGATGTACTGGGCCTGGCCGCCCGGGCGGTGTGCCGGCGCGACCAACTGGCGGGCGACGGAGTTGGCGACGCCGGTGCCGAAGTCCTCGCGGATCAGGTGCAGGCAGACGTCGATGGAGGCGGTAGCGCCGGCGCCGGTGAGCACATCGCCGTGGTCGACGTAGAGCACTGTCGGGTCAACGGTCACGGTCGGGTAGCGCTCGGCGAGCAGTGTCGCGTACATCCAGTGGGTGGCGGCGGTGCGGCCGTCGAGCAGTCCGGCCGCGGCGAGGGTGAAGGCGCCCGAGCAGAACGAGACCGCCCGCGCGCCGCGGCGGTGGGCCTCGCGCAGTGCCGCGACGAGCTCGTCCGGCGGGTCGCCGTGCACATCGGCGGTCGCCGGCACGATCACGGTGTCGGCCGTGATCAGTTCCTCGACGCCGTACGGGGTCCGGGTGCTGAACCGGGCCCCGGCGAGCGGCACTTCGCCCTCCGGGTTGGCGCACTCCGGAGTCGCGATCTGGCACATCCGGAGGTCGTACCAGTCAGGAGGGAGTTGGAGCCGGTCGTTGCCGAAGATGTGGCCGGGGATGGCGAGTTCGAAGAACGGCATGCCGTCGGTGAGGGCGATCGCTATGGAGGGCATGGCGCGAGTGTGGCAGACGGGGTGGCAGAAATGTAGCGGGTGGTGGCAGGGCTGCCACTCGTGTGGAGGGGGCGCTGGGCCGATGCTTGATCGACATGACCACTTCCCTTCCGGGGCATCGGGGGACAGGTGCGCCCATCGGCGCGGCCCCCGCTGCCCACCAACTCGACGACGGCGGACGCCCGTTCGCCACACAGGGTGCTCGGCGGGGCTCCCCGCTGGCCGCCCCACAGGTCGCCCCACCCGCAGAGGTGTCCACCCCCGCAGAGGTGTCCACCCCCACCACGGCGTCCACCGAGCCCGTGGCACCCGACCCCCGCCGTTGGCTGATCCTGGCGATCGCCTCCGCCGCGCAGTTCCTGGCGGTGCTCGATCTGATCGCCGTCACCATCGCGTTCCCGGCGATCGGCCAGGACTTCGCGCCGGTGCCGGCCGCCACGCTCTCGTGGGTGCTCAACGGCTACACCGTCGTGCTCGCCGCGCTCCTGGTGCCGGCCGGTCGGCTCGCCGACGAGGCCGGGCGGCGGCGGTGTTTCCTGGTCGGCATGGTGCTGTTCGGGCTGGCCTCGGCGGCCTGTGGCGCGGCGCCCACACTCACCCTGCTCATCGTGGCGCGGGTGGTGCAGGGCGCGGCCGCCGCGGTGTTGATCCCGACCTCCCTCTCGCTCGCGCTGCCCGCCTTACCGGCGCGCGAGCGGGCGACCGCGGTCGGTGCCTGGACGGCGGTCAGCGCGGTGGCGGCGAGTTCCGGGCCGGTGATCGGCGGGCTGCTCGCCGCCTCCGACTGGCGGTTGATCTTCCTGATCAACGTCCCGGTGGTGCTGCTCGCGGTCGGCTGCGGCATCCGGCTGCTGCCCCGTTCGGTGCGCGGTCCGCGGCAGGCGCTCGACCTGCCGGGGACGGCTCTGGTGCTGGTGTGCGTCGGCGCGTTGGTGACCGCGTGCGTAGAGGCCCCCGAGTGGGGTTATGCCGCCCCGGGCACGCTCGCGGTCCTCGGCGCCGGAGTGTTGGCCGGGGCGCTGGGCGTGCGCCATGTGCGTCGCGCCGCGAACCCGGTGGTGCACCCGGCGCTGTTCCGCTCCCCCGGTTTCACCGCGGCCACCCTGGGGTTGCTCGGCTACTTCGTCGCCTACGGGGCGATGATGCTCGCCGCGAGCCTGTTGTTCACCGACATCTGGCACTACCCGGTGCGGACGGCGGGTTTGGCGATGGCGCCCTGGCCGCTGACGGTGCTGGTGGTCTCCGCGGTCTCCGGCCGGATCGTCGCCGCGATCGGCGGCCGGGGCACGGCGGTGCTCGGCGCGCTGTGCTTCGTGGCGGCCGCGCTGTGGTGGATCGTCCTGGCTGGCGACGGGAGCGGGGGGACGCACTACGCGGAGCGGTTCCTGCCCGGGTTGGTCTTCGCCGGGTTGGGCACCGGCCTGTACCAGCCCGTGATGTTCGCAGCCGCGGGGGCGCTGCCCGGTAGCCAACTCTCCCTCG
Organism: Streptomyces sp. NPDC057743; assembly: GCF_042798755.1. Classification (NCBI taxonomy): domain Bacteria; kingdom Bacillati; phylum Actinomycetota; class Actinomycetes; order Kitasatosporales; family Streptomycetaceae; genus Streptomyces; species Streptomyces sp. NPDC057743. Next base: position 72,801 of record NZ_JBHVJX010000009.1, on the reverse strand, counting down.
GTTCCGGCGTCTTGATGGTGTCCCGGCAGGCCGGTACCGCCCTCGGTGTGGCCGTACTGGTCGCAGTCATGGGCGGTCAGCAGCACCCGGCGTTCGGGTCGCTGCGCGCCGGCTGGATCATCGCGGCGGTGACCTCGGCGCTCGCGGTCGCGGCGGCCTTGTGCCTAGAGAGGGAGAACAGAGGCGCGGCGGGACGTCAGCGCCTGCCCGATGGGTCGGGGTCGGACACCGCCTAGGGCGTCACCCGCGCCCGACACCCCGTCCGGGATCCCCGGACCCGCGACGCGACGCCCCCGGAGCGGACAAGATGGGGAGATGGGATTCCATGTCGACTCGGAGGCCGGGCGGCTGCGGCGCGTGATCCTGCACCGCCCCGACCTCGAACTGAAGCGGCTCACCCCCTCCAACAAGGACACCTTGCTCTTCGACGACGTGCTCTGGGTGCGGCGGGCCCGCGCCGAGCACGACGGGTTCGCGGACGTGCTCCGCGACCGGGGCGTCGAGGTGCACCTCTTCGGGGATCTGCTGGCCGAGAGCCTCCAGATCCCCGAGGCGCGGACGCTGGTCCTGGACCGGGTCTTCGACGAGAAGGAGTACGGGCCGCTGGCGACCGATCACCTGCGGGCGGCGTTCGACGCGTTGCCGGTGCCGGAGCTCGTCGAGGCGTTGGTCGGCGGGATGACCAAGCGCGAGTTCCTGGAACGGCATCCGGAGCCGACCTCGGTCCGCTTTCACGTGATGGACCTGGACGACTTCCTGCTGGGGCCGCTGCCCAACCATCTGTTCACCCGCGACACCTCCGCCTGGATCTATGACGGGGTCTCGATCAACTCGATGCGCTGGCCGGCTCGGCAGCGCGAGACCGTGCACTACGAGGCCATCTACCGCTTCCACCCGCTCTTTCGCGAGGAGCCGTTCCATGTCTGGTCGGAGGGGCAGGCCGACTACCCCTCGACGATCGAGGGCGGCGACCTCCTGGTGCTGGGCAACGGCGCGGTGCTGATCGGGATGAGCGAGCGGACCACCCCGCAGGCGGTGGAGCTGCTGGCCCGCGGGCTGTTCGCGGCGGGCTCCGCGCGGACGATCGTGGCGCTGGACATGCCCAAGCGGCGCGCGTTCATGCACCTGGACACCGTGATGACCATGATCGACGGGGACACCTTCACCCAGTACGAGGGCCTGGGGATGCTCCGCTCGTACACCATCGAGCCGGGCGCGGGCACGCAGGACCTGAAGGTCACCGACCATCCGCCGGAGCACATGCACCGCGCCATAGCGGCTTCCCTGGGGCTCGCCGACATCCGGGTGCTCACCGCGACCCAGGACGTGCACTCGGCCGAGCGCGAGCAGTGGGACGACGGCTGCAACGTGCTCGCCGTGGAGCCGGGCGTGGTGGTGGCCTACGAGCGGAACGTCACCACCAATACCTTCCTGCGGAAGCGCGGGATCGAGGTGATCACGATCCCCGGGAGCGAGTTGGGCCGGGGGCGCGGCGGGCCGCGCTGCATGAGCTGCCCGGTGACGAGAGACGCGGTGTCCGGCTGAGGCGGCGGAGGCGGGCGTCCGCCGGCGGCGGTCGACCCGCGGACGGTGGTCGTCCGGCCTGACTGGCAGTCTGGGGGAGTCGGGGACGCGATCCCGGGGCGCCGGGGTCGGACGTGCCTGGCACTGCCTGGCACCCGGGCGACCGGATGCCTGGATGCCCGGGTACTCGTATAGGGATGCGGAAGTTCGTATAGACTTCCATGGGCTGTGTGCCCCGATGCCCCCTGTCCCCGACCGCCGCGAATCAGGAGCCCACCCATGGCGATAGACCTCAAGGGCCGCCACTTCCTCAAGGAGCTGGACTTCAGCGCCGAGGAGTTCCGTCGACTGATCGAGCTGGCCGCCGAGTTGAAGGCGGCCAAGCGCGCCGGCACCGAGGTCCGCCGCATGCAGGGCCGCAACATCGCCCTGATCTTCGAGAAGACCTCGACCCGGACCCGCTGTTCCTTCGAGGTCGCGGCCGCGGACCAGGGCGCCTCGACCACCTACCTCGACCCGTCCGGCTCGCAGATCGGGCACAAGGAGTCGGTCAAGGACACCGCGCGCGTCCTCGGCCGGATGTTTGACGCCATCGAGTTCCGCGGCAGCCGCCAGGCCGACGTCGAGGAGCTCGCGGCGCACGCCGGGGTGCCCGTCTACAACGGGCTCACCGACGACTGGCACCCGACCCAGATGCTCGCCGACGTGCTGACGATGGTCGAGCACGGCGGCGGGCGGCCCCTGGAGGAGACCGCCTTCGCCTACCTCGGGGACGCCCGCAACAACATGGGCAACTCCTACCTCGTCACCGGCGCCCTCCTCGGCATGGACGTACGGATCGTCGCGCCCCGGCAGTTGTGGCCGGAGGAGGGCGTGATCGCGAAGGCGCGGGCGCTCGCGGAGGCCAGCGGGGCCCGGATCACCCTCACCGACGAGGTCGCCGAGGGCGTGCGGGGCGCCGACTTCGTCGCCACCGACGTCTGGGTGTCCATGGGCGAGCCCAAGGAGGTCTGGGACGAGCGGATCGCGTTGCTCGCTCCGTACGCGGTGACGATGGACGTGTTGCGCGCCACCGGCCGGCCCGACGTGAAGTTCCTGCACTGCCTGCCCGCCTACCACGACCTCGGCACCGCGGTCGGCCGGGAGATCCACGCCCGCCACGGGCTGACCTCGCTGGAGGTCACCGACGAGGTCTTCGAGTCCGCGCACTCGGTCGTCTTCGACGAGGCGGAGAACCGGATGCACACCATCAAGGCCGTGATGGTGGCGACGCTGGGGCGGTAGGGCGCGGCCCGTGCGGGCCGCGGACCGGGTCATGCATAGCCATGCGGGGTGATGAACGATCATGCGGCCTCGGGTTACCATCGAGCCGCACACGGGGCTCGGACCCACCGGTCCGGGCCCCGCACCGCGCCCGGCCCACCCGCGCCGCGCGCCACGCACCACCAGAGAGAGAACCACCCCATGCTCCGCCCAGGCACGTCCGGATTGCGCATCAAGTCGCCCGACCTCCTCCTCGCCGAATCCGGAGCGGACCTCCACGGCCATGGCCTGCGCCGCAGCATGGGCCTGTTCCAACTCCTCTGCTTCGGCGTCGGCGCCATCGTCGGCACCGGCATCTTCGTCGGCCTGTCCGACACCGTCGCGCAGGCCGGCCCCGCGGTCATCGTCTCCTTCGTGCTGGCGGCCGTCACCTGTGTCTTCACCGCCTTCGCCTTCGCCGAACTGGGCGGTGCGATCCCGGTCTCCGGCAGCTCGTACTCCTACGCCTACGCCACCCTCGGCGAGCGCACCGCCTTCCTCGTCGGCTGGTGCCTGCTGCTCGAATACGGCGTCTCGGTCTCCGCGGTCGCGGTCGGCTGGGGCCAGTACCTCAACCAACTGCTCGGCAGTCTCACCGGGTGGCAACTGCCCGCCGCGCTCGCCAACCCGCCCGGCGACGGCGGCATCGTCAACCTCCCCGCCGTCGTCGTGGTGCTGCTGGCCGCGGTGCTGTTGGTGCGCGGCATCCGGGAGAGCGCCCGGGCGACCGCGGCGATGGCGGTGCTCAAGCTGGCGGTGCTGGCGCTGTTCTGCGTGATCGGCTTCGGCGCGTTCCACAGCGGGAACCTCTCCCCGTTCGCACCGGAGGGGCTGGCCGGGATCACCTCCGGCGCCTCCGTCGCGTTCTTCTCGTACATCGGCTTCGACGCGATCACCACCGCCGGCGAGGAGGTGCGCAACCCGCGCCGCAACATCCCGCTCGCGATCATGATCTGCATCGGCGTGGTCACCGTCCTGTACTGCCTGGTCGCCCTCGCCGCGATCGGCGCGCTCTCCGCGGGCGAGGTGGCCGGCCGCCCGGCCGCGCTGTCGCTGATCGTCGACCGGGTCACCCACTCCAACGTCGGCGGCGCGGTGATCGCCTTCGGCGCGGTCGTCGCCATCGCCTCCGTGGTCCTCGCCGTGATGTACGGGCAGACCCGCATCCTGATGGCGATGTCCCGGGACGGGCTGGTCCCGCGGGTCTTCGCCCGGGTCTCGCCCCGGACCGCCACGCCCGTCGCCAACACCTGGATCGTCGCGGTGGTCTTCGCCCTCCCGGCCGCGGTCGTCCCGCTGGACGTGGTGATGAACCTGACCACCATCGGCACCCTCGCGATCATGGCGGCGGTCAACGTCAGCCTGCTGGTGCTCCGTCGCACCCGGCCCGACCTGCCGCGCCGCTTCCGCGTCCCGCTCTACCCGCTCAGCCCGCTGCTCGGCATCGTCTTCTGCGGCTACCTCATCTACGGCACCGGCCCGGCCACGTGGCTCCAGTTCGCCGGCTTCCTCGCCCTCGGCACGGTGGTCTACGCGCTGTACGGGCGCCGGCACTCGCGCCTGGCCAGGGGCGGGGGCGACGGGCCCGTCCCGGACGGCGCGGGGGACTTCCCGGGGTCGCGGGGGAGTGGCGAGGCGGCGCCAGGGACCGGCGCGGCGGATTCCGGTTATGTGGGATCCGGTAGCGGGGACCGCCCGGACCGCGGCGGCAACTGACCGCTCCGCGCCGCGCGTCGGCCTGATCGACCCCCTCCGGCTCCTACCCCGACCCCGACTTCGGCCCCGACCCTGGCAGCAACGCCCGGGACCGGGGCCGAAGCCGCATCCGCACCCGGGCAGACCCCGCACGACAAGACCCGTCCCACCCGGAACTCCCCACCCCCGCACCGCACTTCCCCGCCCCGTCGCCACGGCGCGCATATCGCGCACTCATGACGATGGTCACAAAGCAGTGATAACTTCGAGGAGCATTTCGCGCGTTCCGCACCGCCACCGCATCCGCGGCCACCACGCACCAGCCAACCGGCTGAAGGGGGCAGGCAGACCGATGAGCCCGTTCGCAGGATCCGCCCGCAGCACCGGCGCATGGCAGCACATCAGGGTCAGCAGGGAGGACGGCGTCGCGACCGTCACCCTCGCCCGCCCCGAGAAGCTCAACGCGCTGACCTTCGAGGCATACGCCGACCTCCGCGACCTGCTCGCCGAACTCGCCCGGGAGCGCTCGGTGCGCGCCCTGGTCCTGGCCGGCGAGGGGCGCGGCTTCTGTTCCGGCGGGGACGTCGAGGAGATCATCGGCGTCACCCTCGGCATGGACACCGCCCAACTCCTGGACTTCAACCGGATGACCGGGCAGGTCGTCCGGGCGATCCGGGAGTGCCCGTTCCCGGTCGTCGCGGCGGTGCACGGGGTGGCCGCCGGCGCCGGCGCGGTGCTCGCCCTGGCCGCCGACTTCCGGGTCGCCGACCCCTCCGCCCGCTTCGCGTTCCTCTTCACCCGGGTCGGCCTCTCCGGCGGCGACATGGGCGCCGCCTATCTGCTGCCGCGCGTCGTCGGCCTCGGGCACGCCACCCGGGTGCTGATGCTGGGCGATCCGGTACGGGCCCCCGAGGCCGAACGGATCGGTCTGATCAGCGAGTTGACCGAGGAGGGCCGGGCCGACGAGCGGGCCGCGGCGCTCGCCCGACGGCTGGCCGACGGCCCCGCGCTCGCGCACGCTCAGACCAAGGCGCTGCTCACCGCCGAGCTCGACATGCCGCTGGCCGCCGCCGTCGAACTGGACGCCAACACCCAGGCGTTGCTGATGAACAGCGCCGACTACGCCGAGTTCCACGCCGCGTTCACCGCGAAGCGGGCGCCCCAGTGGCAGGGGAAGTGACCGCGGCCGCGGGGACGGCCGGGCGCCCGCTGAAGGTCGCCGTGCTCGGCGGCGGCCCCGGCGGGCTCTACGCCGCGGCCCTGCTCAAGCGCCTCGACCCGGACCGCGAGATCACCGTCTGGGAACGCAACGCCCCCGACGACACCTTCGGCTTCGGCGTCGTCCTCTCCGACGAGACCCTCGGCGGCATCGAGCACGCCGACCCGGTCATCTACCGTGCACTCCAGGCCGAGTTCGTGCGCTGGGACGACATCGACATCGTGCACCGCGGCCGGACCCTCACCTCCGGCGGCCACGGCTTCGCCGCGCTCGGCCGCCGCCGGCTGCTGGCGGTCCTGCACGAGCGCTGCCGGTCGCTGGGCGTCCGGCTGGTCTTCCGCACCGAGGCCCCGCCGGCCGCCGAACTCGCCCGCGACCACGACCTGGTGATCGCCGCCGACGGCGTGCACAGCACCACCCGCACCGCGCACGCCGACGTCTTCCGCCCGCAACTGACCACCCACCGGTGCCGCTACATCTGGCTCTCGACCGACTTCGCCCTGGACGCCTTCCGCTTCGAGATCGCCGACACCGGCCACGGCATCGCCCAGCTCCACGCCTATCCGTACGCCCGCCCCAAGACCGGGCGGCCCGACGCGTCCGACGAGGGCGCCAGCACCGTCATCGTCGAGATGCGCGAGGAGGTCTGGCGCGCCAACGGGCTGGACGCCCTCGACGAGCGCGCCTCGGCCGCCTGGTGCGCCGAGCTCTTCGCCCAGACCCTGCGCGGCCGCCCGTTGCGCACCAACAACTCCGCCTGGATCGCCTTCCGCACGGTCGTCAACGAGCGCTGGTCGCACGGCCGGATCGTGCTGCTCGGCGACGCCGCGCACACCGCCCACTTCTCCATCGGCTCCGGCACCAAGCTGGCCGTCGAGGACGCCCTCGCGCTCGCCGCGTGCCTGCGCGAGGCGCCCACCCTGCCGGACGCCCTGGCCGCCTACGAGGCCGAGCGCCGCCCCGTCGTGGCCTCCACCCAGCGCGCCGCCCGTGCCAGCCTCGCCTGGTTCGAGGAGCTGGCGACCTACGCCGACCAGCCGCCGCACCAGTTCGCCTTCAACCTGCTGACCCGCAGCCGCCGGGTCACCCACGACAACCTGCGGCTGCGGGACGCCGAGTTCACCGACGCGGTGGCCGCGGAGGCCGGCATCCCCGACGGGACGCCGCCGATGTTCACCCCCTTCCGGCTGCGCGGGCTGACCCTGCGCAACCGGGTCGTGGTCTCGCCGATGGACATGTACGCCGCGGACAGTGCCGGCACCCCCGGGGACTTCCACCTCGTCCACCTCGGCGCCCGCGCGCTGGGCGGGGCCGGGCTGGTGATGACGGAGATGGTGTGCGTCAGCCCCGAGGGGCGGATCACACCGGCCTGCACGGGGCTTTACGCGCCGGAACATGAGCGGGCCTGGCGGCGGATCACCGACTTCGTGCACGGCCAGGCCCCCGGCACCGCCCTCGGCGTCCAGCTCGGCCACTCCGGGCGCAAGGGCTCGACCCGGCGGATGTGGGAGGGCATCGACCAGCCGCTGCCGGACGGCAACTGGCCGGTCCTCGCGGCCTCCCCGCTGCCCTACCGTCCGGGTGTCAACCAGATCCCGCACGCCCTGACCGCGGCGGAACTCGGCGCCGTGCGCGACCAGTTCGTCAGCTCCGCCGCCCGCGCCGCCCGCGCCGGCTTCGACCTGCTCGAACTGCACTGCGCACACGGCTATCTGCTCTCCGGCTTCCTCTCCCCGCTGACCAACCAGCGCACCGACGCCTACGGCGGCTGCCTCGAAGGTCGCCTCCGCTTCCCCCTCGAAGTCTTCGACGCGGTCCGCGAACGGTGGCCGGACGACCGGCCGATGACGGTCCGGATCTCCGCCACCGACTGGGCGGAGGGCGGCACCACCCCCGAGGACGCCGTCGCCATCGCGGCCGCCTTCGCCGAGCACGGCGCCGACGCCATCGACGTCTCCACCGGCCAGGTGGTGCCCCACGAGCGCCCCGACTTCGGCCGCTCCTACCAGACGCCGTTCGCCGACCGGATCCGCAACACCCTCGGCATCCCGGTCATCGCGGTCGGCGCCATCTCCTCCTGGGACGACGTCAACTCCCTGATCCTGGCCGGCAGAACCGACCTCTGCGCGCTGGCCCGCCCCCACCTCTACGACCCGCACTGGACCCTGCACGCCGCCGCGGAACAGGGCTACGCCGGCCCCGGCGCCCCCTGGCCGCCGTCCTACCAGGCGGGCAGCCGCACCCCGCCCACCGGCCGCACCGATGCGCCGAAGCCCCGCCTCACGCTGCACTGACGGGGAGGCCGAACGCAGCGGGGCGGGGCGGTAAAGGGGGCGCCGCTCGGCGTGGCAGGGGTCAGACGGTGACGCGTGCGGAGCGGCCGTGCGGATCGAGATGGCTCAGCGCGCCGGGCGACGCCAGGCCCGGCAGGGTGTGCTTCCAGAGGGTCGTGACCCGCTCGGGAAGATCGGCGCGGTTGGTCGCGGCCCGCGAGAAGAGCTGCACGCCCATGTAGGAGGCGACGAAGAACTCCGCGGCCCGGTCCGGGTCGACGGCGGGTAGTAACTCGCCGTTGTCCCGGGCCTCGGTGAACATCGTGGCCATGATGTCGATCCACGCCTGGTACGGGACCAACGGCTCGTCGCTGAAGGTCGTCTCGACCGCGATCCGGGTGCCGGCCTGGATCATCGGATCGCTCCGCAGGGCCAGCGCCACCTGGTGCGTGAAGTCGATGGCGTCCTGGAGGCGGGAGTCGCTCACCGGCGGTACGAACGGGTCGGTCTGTTCCCGGATGACCGCGCGCGCCAACGCGTCCTTGGACCGGAAATGGAAGTACACGGCCCCCTTGGTGACCCCCGCGCGCTGGATGATCTCTGCCATCGTTGCGGCCTCGTAGCCGCGGGTGCCGATGACATGGGCCGCGGCTTCGAGGACGGCGCGCCGGGTGCGCACTGCGCGTTCCTGCTTGACCACCGATCATCCTCCGTATGCTCTCTTGGAGTTGTTGTGCCTGGGTGCGACCCGTTGCCGTGGCCGCGCAGTCTATTTCCGCATCATAAAGAAGCCAACCGTGCGGTATTCATTGACCGCACGCCGGTTTGCGGCCGGAATTCGCGCTTCGGCCGCGCGGTGCCTGTGGTACTGCCGAACGTGCAAGGAGTAGATCGATGACCCTGACCGACGCGCCCAAACTCCCCTCCGTCCACCGGGAGGTACGGCTCGCCCGCCGGGTCGGCGACGAAGAAATGACGGGGCGTCATTTCACCGTTGCCGAGGTCCCGCTGCCCAGTCCTGGCCCCGATCAGGTGCTGGTGCGCACCCGTTTCATGGCGGTCACCGCGGCGATGCGGACCCGGATGACGACGGCCCGTTTGCCGATGCCGTCCTTCGAGCCGGGGCAGCCGCTGTCGGGTGCCGCCGTCGGCGAGGTGGTGGCCGCGCCCGGCGGCGCCTTCGCGTCCGGCGACCTCGTCCACCATCCCTATGGTTGGCGTGAGTTCGCTGCTGTTGATGTGGCGCGGGTGCGCAAAATCGACCCGACCGCGCTGCCGTCGCCACTGGCGCACCTCTCCCAGGGGGACACCGCCTGGGGCGCGCTGCGCCGGGCCGCCGAGGTGCGCCCTGGGGACACCGTGTTCGTCACCGGCGCCGCCGGCGGCGTGGGCAGCCTGGCCGGTCAGCTCGCCCGCCGGCTGGGGGCGGCCCGGGTGATCGGCAGCACCGGTTCGGAGGCCAAGGCCGCCCGGCTGCGGGCGGAGTTGGGGTACGACGCCACGGTCGTGCGCGGTGCCGGGCCGATCGAGGAGCAGCTGCGCCGGGCCGCGCCCGACGGGATCGACGTCCTGCTGGACACCGTGGGCGGTGAGCAGCTGCGTGCGGCGCTCGCGGTGGCCCGGCCGGAGGCCCGCTTCGCCCTGGTCGGCGTGTTGTCCAGCCAGTTGGGCGGGGACGGCGGGGCGACCTGCCCGGTCGAGCTGGACGCGGGGCTGATCATCACGCGCCGGGTGGCGCTGCGCGGCTTCGGGCGGTACGCCCATCCCGACCTGGCCGAGGAGTGGACGGCGGAGTTCGGACGGGGGCTGCGGGACGGCTCGTTGGTCTTCCCGCACGCGCTGCTGAAGGGGATCGAACAGGCGCCGAGGGCGCTGTGCGAACTCACCCAGGGACGTCACGTCGGGGCGGTCATCGTGGAGTTGTGAGTCGGACACGGGGCGCGGGGGGAGCGGTCAGCCGGCCGCGACCCGAGCCGGTGCCGGGAGCCCGGCGGCCCCGACCCGCTCCGCCGTCGCCGGCAGCAGACCCCACAGCCCGGTGACCGCCTCCGCGTCCCACCACGTCCGATCGCCGCCGCCCAGGTGCAGCAGACCCACCACGACCGAGGTCAACAGCTGGGCGGTGCGCCGCGGTTCGGCGTCCTCGGGGTCCGGGCCGGTGAGCCCGGGCCCCTGGCCGACCGGGCCGCCGGTGCCGCAGGTCACCGCCTTGTCGAGGAAGAGCGCGTACCAGCGCTGCTCCAGGGCGTGCAGATCCAACCCCGGTGCGGTCTCCGGGCGCAGCCGCAACCCCGCGCGCAGCACCGGGTCCGACTGCACCCGGCCGAACAGCGTGACCGCGAAGTCCCGGACGGCGACGGTCAACGGCTCGGGGGAGCGCAGAAAGCCCTCCTCGATCTCGTTGAGGGTGGCCAGCGCGGTGTCCCGGACCGCGAGGGTCAGATCGTCCTTGGACGTGAAGTGGAAGTACAGGGCTCCCTTGCTGAGTCGGGCCCGCCGGCTGATCTCGACCATGCCCGCGGCGGGCACTCCCTTTTCCAGGAACGTCTCGGCGGCCGAGCGGATCAGCGCCTGGCGGCTTTGGATGGCTCGATGCTGCGTGGGCACGGTGTCCGTCCCGTCTCTCGTACGACTGCAACCTGCTTGCAGTCTACAGAGAAAACCAACCATGCGGTTCGCTATGGTGAGGACGAATGGCCGGATCTGCCGCGGTCTGTCGGAAAGTCAACGGCCCTTGTGGGGCCCGGAACCCGGCGGATGCACGGCTTCCAGGGCCTCATCCAGTGTGTCCTGCCGGGTAAGGCTTGTCGACCCGTCAGGGAGGGGCTAAGGCGCATTGACAAACAGCGCAGGCGGTTTTTAAATCTCCGAAGGCGGTAAACGGGACGATCCCTTCCGATGCCGCCGCTTCGACGGTCGCGCGCCGCCCTTGGACAGTGGTGCGCCACGGCGAGACCGCCTCTGCCGCCACAGTCGTCGAGGTGCGGGGTCGGCCCGACCAGCCGGACCCGCACACGTCACCGAGCCCCCGCACCCATCGGAATCCGGAAAGGTCCCATCCATGCGCGTATCAATGGAAGTCGGCGAACGTCCTGTGAGAGGCGCGCGGAGCGCCAGCGGAGGAGAGACGCTCAGGGCCGCCGTCTTCGATCTGGACGGCACCCTCGCCAACACCCTGCCCGCGATCAGCAAGCTGCTGGTCAAGGTGGCGGCGGAACAGGGCTGTTCGGTGACCGCGCGGCAGGCGGCCGCGGCCATCGGCAAGCCCCCGGCCGCCGCGTTCGGACGGCTGCTGGGCCGCCCCGAGGACGACGGGCGGGTGCAGGCCGCCATCTCCCGCTACCGGGAGCTGTTCTCCTACGAGGTCCTGTGCCAGGGGCCGCAGTTGCTCTACCCGGGGGTGACGGCCGGGCTGTCCGCGCTGCGCGCCCACGGCGTCGAACTGGCCGTCGCCACCTCCAAGACCACCCGCAGCGCCGAGGCCCTGCTCGACGTGATGGGCATCCGCGACCTGGTCGGCCCGGTCATCGGGCAGGACATGGTCCGACGCGGCAAGCCGCACCCGGAGATGGTGCTGCGCGCGGCCGGTCGGTTGGGGGTCCCGGCCTGGCAGAGCGCGTATGTCGGGGACACCGTGGGGGACATGAGGATGGCGGTGACCGCGCGCATGGAGCCGGTCGCGGTCACCTACGGCAGCGGCACCTTCGGTGAACTCGCCGCGGTCGCCGGGACCCGGATGTGCAGTTCGTTCAAGGACGTGGTCTCGGTGATCGCCGCCGCCCGGCCGCGTCCGTCGACCGCCGGCCCCGTCCGGCAGCGTCCGGCCGCCGCCGTCCCGGTGGGGGCACACCAGCGGCGACGCTGACACCGGGGGTTACGGGCCACGCCCGCGGTCCAGGGGGAACACCGGACCGCGGGCGGGAGGCGACGGAGCGGGGCGTACGAGGACGCGGGGTGCCTCCCGATCGACCACGGTCGACGGAGTCAGGGGCTCAACCGGCGTCCTGGGTGCGGTGCGTCCCGGCCGTCGCCTCCCGCACGTATGCGGCGGCAGCCGCCCGCAGGGTGTCGTGCAGCCGGCGGAACACCTCCGCCGCGCGGCCGCCCGGCCAGTCCTCCGGCAGGAGGGGAGAGGACAGACCGGGGTCCGCATAGGGGAGGTGCCGCCAGGCGTCCAGGGCGAGCAGATGGTCGCGGTAGGCGGCCTCGGGGGGAAGCGAGCGGCGCCGGCTCCAACGGGCCAGCACCGGTTCCTGCTCGGCCAGGAACGCGCGGTGCCGCGCCGCGAGGGCGTCCAGGTCCCACCAGCGCGCCACGGCCTGCGCGGTGGGCGTGAAACCGGCGTGGGTGCCGGTGAACAGGTCCACGTAGGCGGCCAGTTGCAGCCGCTCCAGGGTGTGCCGGGTCTCCTCGTAGAGGTGCGCGGGGGCGATCCACACACCGGGCGCCGCGGTGCCGAAGCCCAGCCGGGCCAGCCGCGAGCGCAGCAGATGGCGCTTGTGCCGCTCCTCCTCGGGGACGGAGAAGACGGCCAACACCCAGCCCTCCGGCGGCGGTCCGGCGGGCCGGCCGAATATCCGGCGGTCGCCGTCCGCGAGCAGTTGTTGACCCGCGTCGGAGAGCCCGTAGGCGGCCGCGCCCGCGGCGGTGCGCTCGGGGACCAGCAGTCCGCGGCGCTTGAGCCGGGAGACCGCCGAGCGGACCGACGGCGGATCCACGCCGAGCACCCCAAGGAGCCGGATCAGCACGGCCACCGGCACCGGCCCGGGCTCGCCGCCGACGTCCTGGGGGCCGCCCCGGCCGTAGGCGCCGTAGAAGGTGACGATCAGGGACCGCGGGGTGTGCTGGGCAGGCTCGTCGCTCACCGGATCACTTTAGGGCAGGCCCTGCTTCGGGCCCGCGGAGCCGGAAGCGCTGGAGCTTGCCGGTGGGGGTGCGCGGCAGCGCGGTGTGGAAGACCACCTCGCGCGGGCATTTGTAGGGCGTGATCCGGGACTTGACGAACTCCCGCAGCGCCGCGACGGTCTCCTCCCCGGGCGAGGCGCCGTCCCGCAGCACCACATGGGCGACGACCACCTCCCCGCGGTGCTCGTCGGGCCGCCCGACCACCGCCGCCTCGGTCACGTCCGGGTGCCGCAGCAGGGCGTCCTCCACCTCGGGCCCGGCGATGTTGTACCCGGCCGAGATGATCATGTCGTCCGCGCGGGCCACATAGCGGAAGTAGCCGTCCCCGTCCCGGACATAGGTGTCGCCGGTGAGATTCCAACCGTCGCGGACGTAGGAGGTCTGCCGGGGGTCGGCGAGGTAGCGGCAGCCGGTCGGGCCGCGGACCGCGAGCAGGCCCGGTTCGCCGTCCGGCACCGGTTCGCCGTCCGGGCCCACCACCCGCGCCTCGAAACCGGGCACCGGCAGCCCCGTCGTCCCCGGCCGGATCGCGTCGTCGGCGGCGGAGAGGAAGATGTGCAACAGCTCCGTCGCGCCGATCCCGTTGATGATCCGCAGGCCGGTCGCCTCGTGCCAGGAGCGCCAGGTCGCGGCGGGCAGGTTCTCGCCGGCCGAGACGCAGCGGCGCAGCGAGGACAGGTCGTGCCCGGCCAACTCGGGCAGCATCGCCCGGTAGGCGGTCGGCGCGGTGAACAGCACCGAGATCCGGTGCGCGGCGATGTCGCCCAACAGCCGCCGCGGGCCGCCCCATTCGGCGAGGTACGCCGCGGCCCCGGCCCGCAGCGGGAAGATCACCAGTCCGCCCAGCCCGAAGGTGAAGCCGAGCGGCGGGCTGCCGGCGAACACGTCGTCCGGGCGCGGCCGCAGCACCTGCGCGGAGAAGGTGTCGGCGATGGCGAGCACATCGCGGTGGAAGTGCAGACAGCCCTTGGGGCGGCCGGTGGTGCCGGAGGTGAAGGCGATCAGCGCGACGTCGTCACAGGAGGTCGGCACCGCCTCGTACGGCGCGCCGCCGGGGCGCGCGCACCGCGTCAGATCGTCCGGCCCCTCCCCGCCGAAGGTGGCGATGCGCAGGCCCGGGACCTCGGCCCGGACCAGGTCGTCGGCCGCGCGGGCGTCGCACAGCGCGTGCCCGACCCGGGCGAGGTCGCAGATCGTGGCGAGTTCGTCCGGGCGGTGCGCCGCCAGCACCGTCACCGCCACCGCGCCGGCCTTCATCACCGCGAGCCAACAGGCCGCCAGCCAGGGCGAGGTGGGGCCGCGCAGCAGCACCCGATTGCCCGGCACCACGCCCAACCGGTCGGTGAGCGCATGCGCGAGGGCGTCCACCCGGGCCCGCAACTCCCCGTAGGACCAGGCCCGTCCGTCGGCGGCCAGGACCGCGGGCCGGTCCGCGCCCAGCCGCGCGATGGTGCCGTCGAGGAGCTCCGCGCCGCAGTTCAGCCGGTCGGGATAGCCCAGGTCGGTCAGGTGCGGCCACTGCTCGGGCGGCGGCAGCCGGTCGCGGGTGAAGGTGTCGGTGTGGGCCGAGGGCCGGAGCTCCATGCGGGGTGCGCCCCCTAGGTGGCCGCCGCGCGGCCGGTCGTTAAGGGAAGGGACTGCCGAACGGATCCCCGTCAGCGTAACGTCTTCGTGACGGCAGTCAACAGACCGCGATAACCGGTCGCCGGGCCGTCGCCGCGACCGGTACCGCTGACCAGGGAGCCGCCTTGTGACCGCATTCGCACTGGCACCGGAGCAGGAGGAATGGTGCGCCCGACTGCGCGCCGACACGGCTGGACGGCTGCGCCCCCTGGCGGAACGGGGGGAGTTGGGCCGGGTCAACCGGCCGCTGGTCGCCGCCCTCGGTGAACTGGGGCTGCTGCGCCGCCTCTTCCCCGACGGCGGTAGCCCGCGGGCCCTGGACCTCTGCCTGTTGCGGGAGTCCCTGGCGCAGGAGTGCACGGAGGCGGAGACCGCGCTGGCGCTCCAGGGGCTGGGGGCCTGCCCGATCGTCCAGTCCGGGACCGCGGAGCAACAAGGCCGCTGGCTGCCGGAGGTGGCCGCCGGGCGGGCCGTCGCCGCCTTCGCGCTGAGCGAGCCCGGCGCGGGCTCGGACGCCGCGGCGCTCGCCCTGGCCGCCGCGCCCGACGGCCCCGGCCGCTGGCGGCTGTCCGGCGAGAAGTGCTGGATCTCCAACGCCCCGGAGGCCGACTTCGCCACCGTCTTCGCCCGCACCGGCGCCGACGGCTCCCGCGGCATCACCGCCTTCCTCGTCCCCGCCGACCGCCCGGGCCTGGGCGGTCAACGGCTGGACATGCTCAGCCCGCACCCCATCGGCACCCTGGTCTTCGACGGCACCCCGGTGACCGCCGCGGACGTGCTCGGTGAGGTGGGCGGCGGGTTCGGGGTGGCGATGCGCACCCTGAACCTCTTCCGGCCGAGCGTCGGCGCGTTCGCGGTCGGCATGGCGCAGGCCGCGTTGGACGCCACGGTGGCGCACGCCGGCACCCGGACCGCGTTCGGCGGGCCGCTCAGGGACCTCCAGTCCGTCGGCCACCAACTCGCCGAGATGGCCACCCGGTTGGAGTCCGCCCGACTGCTGGTGTACGCGGCCGCGGCCGCCTACGACCGCGGTGCCCCGGACGTCGCCCGCCGCGCGGCGATGGCCAAGCTGCTCGCCACCGAGACCGCGCAGTACGTCGTCGACGCGGCCGTGCAGATCCACGGCGCCCGCGCCCTGCGCCGCGGCCACCTCCTGGAGCACCTCTACCGCGAGGTCCGCGCCCCGCGCATCTACGAGGGCGCCACGGAGGTGCAGCGCTCGATCATCGCCAAGGAGCTGTACCGCACCGCCGCACCGCGGGCCTGAACGGGCGCCGCACGGCCGGCCGTTGTCTCCGTCTCCCCGGCCCGCCGCCGGCCGTGCATATACGGGACCGCGGCGCCCGCTCCCTTCCGGACCCGGGCGCCGCGCCCGCCGCATACACTGTCTGCTCCGATTCATGAGCAGGGGGCGGAATGAACACCGGTGTCAGCAGGCTGACCCTCGGTCTGACGGGCGCGTCGGACACCGATCCGGAGGAGCTTTCGGCGCTCGGCGAGCAGTTGCGCCGCGCGCTGCTCGAACTCGACGTGACCGACGTGCAGTTGGCCCGCGGCGGCGCGCCGGCACCGGCCGGCGCCAAGCCCGCCGAGGCGATCGCGGTCGGCGCCCTCGTCGTCACCGCCGCCCCGGTGCTCGTCCGCCAGGTGCTGAACCTGGTCGACACCTGGCTGCGCAACCGCCCGGTCCGTACCGTCACGGTGGAACTGGACGGCGGGAGGATCGAGTTGACCCACGCCTCCCGCGCGGACCAGGGGCGACTGATCGACGCGTTCGTGCGGGAGCGGGTCGAGCGGGCCGGAAACCCGCAGCCCGAGGAGTGATCCGGTGCCCGGTTCGCCCGCCGGTCGCCGGGACGCCCTGCTGATCGCCACTGGCCAGTACGACAGCCCGGACCTGCGGCCGCTGCGCTCGCCGCGCCAGGACTGCGAGGGCCTGGCCGCCGTCCTCGGCGACCCCGCCATCGGCGACTTCCGCGTCCAACAGCACGTGGACGCCACGTCGTACGAGGTCAAGCGCGCCCTGGAACAGTTCTTCCGGCACCGCGGCCGGGCGGACCTGCTGCTGCTCCACCTGTCCTGCCACGGCATCAAGGACGACGAGGGGCATCTGCACTTCGCCGCCCGGGACACCGACAAGGACCTGCCGGCGTCCACCGCGGTGCCGGCCGCCTTCCTGCACGACCAGATGGCCCGCTGCCGGGCCCGCACCATCGTCGTGCTGTTGGACTGCTGCTACAGCGGTGCCTTCCTGCCCGGCACCAAGGGCGACGACCATGTGCACGTGAAGGAGGAACTGGCCGGCCACGGCCGGGCGGTGCTCACCGCGACCAGCCGGACCGAGTACGCCTGGGAGGGCGACCAGCTCCAGGCCGCCGCGCCGCAGCCGTCCCGCTTCACCGGCGCCCTGATCGAGGGCCTGCGCACCGGGGCCGCGGACGCCGACCGGGACGGCCACATCACGGTCAACGAGCTCTACGACTACGCGTACGAGCACCTGCACCGCAGCGGGGCACGACAACGGCCCCAGATGTGGGTGGAGTTGGAGGGGCGGGTGATGCTGGCCCGGGCGGTCGCCGGGGCCGGGGCGCCCGGGGGGCGGTCGGCCGGGGCCTCCGCCGGGCCGACCGCTGAAGTGCCCGCCGAGCAGGCGCTGTTCGACCGCCTCGACCACGGCTGGAACGGTGTCGATCCGCCCTTCTCGACCTCGCTCGGGCGACTCGCCCGGCGCGGCACGGATGCGCTGGTCAGCGTCGAGCTGCCGCTGGTCGAGACGGCCCTTGGCACGGTCAGGGAACTCGCCTTCGACAGTGCCGCGGTCTGTGCGGGCTGCGCGGGCCGCGGCGCCGCCGCCGACGCACCGGTGTACGCCTGCCGCCTCTGCGCCGGCACCGGCACGTACGGCCGGGTGGCCAAGGGGGAGCCGACC
Source organism: Streptomyces sp. NPDC057743 (assembly GCF_042798755.1). NCBI lineage: Bacteria > Bacillati > Actinomycetota > Actinomycetes > Kitasatosporales > Streptomycetaceae > Streptomyces > Streptomyces sp. NPDC057743. The sequence continues at coordinate 55,331 of NZ_JBHVJX010000009.1, read as the reverse complement.
GTCCCGTGCCCCCACTGCGCGGGCAGCGGGGTGCGCATCCCGGCACCGTGCCCCGACTGTGCGGGCGAGGGGCGGGTGCGGGTCCGGCGCACCCTCAGCGTGCGGGTGCCGGCGGGCGTCGACCACGGCACCCGCATCCAACTCGCCGGCGAGGGCGAGGTGGGACCGGGCGGCGGCCCGCGGGCGGACCTGTACGTGAACGTCGTGGAGCTGCCGCACCCGGAGTTGCAGCGGCACGGCGACGACCTGCACCTGACCCGGAGCATTCCGCGCTCCCTGGCCCGCGCGGGCGGCACCGTCGAGGTGGTTACGCTCGACGGCGTGCGGTCGGTCCGGGTCCCCGCCGGGCTGCGTCCGGGGCAGACGCTGCGGCTGGCCGGGTACGGCGTCCGGCATCTGCGCGGCGGTGGTTCGGGGGACCTGCTGATCCACGTCGAGTTGGCGGGGGACGACGCGGGGGCCGAGGCGGGGGTGGCCGCGGCCCGTTGAGCGGGGCTGCTCGGACCGCGGCCCCGCCCGGTCAGTTCTGCGGATGCGGCAGCGGCTCCTCCGGCGAGGTGGTGGCGGCGAGAGGGCGGTTTCGCTGGTGGGCCTGTGCGACGGCGTCGTCGGCGGTCTCGAACAGGGCGCCCGGCGCGGGCAGTTTGGCCAGCACGCCGAGGGCGTCGAGGTGGAGCCGGTGGGTGTCGCGGACCCCGGAGAGGTGGACCACGGCGCCGCGCCGGGCATGGTGGTCGATGACCTCGGCCAGGGTGAGCATCGCCGTGCTGTCGAGGCCGGTCACCCGCCCGAGGTCGAGCACCACCACCTGGGCCCGCGACCGGAGCACCGTCCGCAGCACCCGGTCGGCGGTGGTGAACAGTAGCGGGCCGGCGAAGCGGTGGACCGAGATCTGCGCATCCGGTGGGCCGGGTACGGCCGTTGGGTCCGGCGCGCTCGGTGCATCCGGTGCCGGCGCACGCGCGTCGAGCGGCGGGGCACCCTGCACGGGGACCCACGCGGGGATCCACACGTGCTCGACGCGCGCCGTCGCGGCCACCGTGCGCAGCGCCAGCACCATGGCCAGCACGATCCCGGTGGCCACCGCGGTGACCAGGTTGACGGCCAGGGTCAGCGCCCCGGTGAGCGCGGCGATCCCGGCCTGGCCCCGGCCGACGCGGCCCAGTGCGCGCAGCGCGGCGAGGTCGATCATCCGTAGCGCGGTGGCGATCAGGACGCCCGCCAACGCCGCCAGCGGCACCGTGGACACCAGCGGCGCCGCGCTCCACACCACCAGGGCGAGCGCGGCCGCATTGGTCAGCGCGGCCAGTTGGGACGCGGCGCCGGACCGCACGTTGATGGCGGTGCGGCACATGGTGCCGGTGGCCGCCACCCCGCCGAAGAACGGCACCACCAGGTTGGCGACGCCCTGGCCGAACAACACCCGCTGGCCGTCGTGCCGTTCGGTGCCGCTCAGCGCGTCCGCCGCGGCGGCGGTCATCAGCGACTCCAGGGCGACCAGCACCGCGAGCGTCACCGCGGCGGGCAGCAGCGCGGGCACCTCGGACGGCACCGGGAAGCCGGCGGACGGCGCGGGCAGCCCGGTCGGAAGGTGCCCGATCCGGGCCAGCGGCAGGTGCGCGACCCCGGCGACGACGGTGGCCGCCGCGATGGCCAGCAACGGGAACGGCACGGCCGGCCGCAGTCGCGCCCCGACCAGGCTGACGGCCGCGGTCGCCAGGGCGGTGAGCAGGGCCGGCCAGTGTGGCTCGGCGACGAAGTCGGCCGCCGCCCGCGCCGCGGCGGCCGCGACCGCCTCCCCGTGCGGCACCGTCCTCCCCAGCGCCGGCGGGATCTGCTGCGCGACGATCACCACGGCGGCGCCGAGCACGAAGCCCTTCACGACCGGGGCCGGAACCCAGCGCGCGTACCGACTGGCGCGCGTCAACGCCAGGCCGAGCAGCACGACTCCGGCCAACAGCCCGGTGGTGAGCACCCCCGCAGCCCCGTGTTCCTGCGCGATCGGCGCGAGCACCACGGCGACCACCCCGCTCGGCCCGGTGATCTGCAACCGGGCGCCGCCCAGCACCGCCACCAGCCCGCCGGCGAGCACGGCGGTGACCAGCCCCGCGCGGGCCCCCAACCCGGTCGCCACGCCGAACCCGATGGACAGCGGCAGCGCGGCCACCGCCACCGTCAGCCCGGCGAACAGGTCCTTGCGCGGCGCCCGGCGCACCGCCGCGAGATCGGCCCGCCCCGGTAGCAACCGCACGAGCCGACGCCCCCACCTACCCCCGGCGCCGCTGAAACCTCTACAACCCCGACCCTGCACGGCTATCCGCCCTTCTGCCGGAAGTCCCTGCCGGGCGCGCGCACCGGACCTCCCGCCGGAATTCCCGCGCGGTGCGGGAGCGTTCCGACGAGGAATGCGGAACCGTGGCACGCCCGAAGGGAAAAGTGGCGCGACGGAATTCATCCGGTACGGTGACGATTCCGTCCGCGACTGCTCGACGGCCCGCAACCCCTTGTCCGCGGGCATATCCAAGCTGACAGACGCGTTACGCCGGAGCAATACAGAAACCTGGTTCGGGAATTCACCGGCGAGGGCGAACCGCCCGCCCGAACAGTCCGCCCAACTGCCTTTCGGACTATACCGATTGACGCGGGCGCGAACTGAACGGGCGCGGACTTCCAGCGCTTCCTTCGCTTCTTCCGCTTCCCCCGCTTTCCTCGCTTCCTCCGCTTTCCTCGATGCCTACGTGCCGGCGCGGGCCGGGTCGGCCAGTGGCGGCACCACGGGCGCCGGGGACCGTTCCGAGGAGGCCGAGGCGGCCCACAGATCGGCGTAGCGCCCGTCCGCGGCCAGCAGTTCGGCATGGGTCCCGGCCTGGGCCACCCGCCCGTCGTCCAGCACCACCACGTAGTCGGCCCGGGCCGCGATGTGCAGCCGGTGGGTGACCACCACGGTCGTGCGGTTCCGGGAGAGCAGGCGGCGGGCGCGGTCCACCGCGGCCTCGGCGACCGGGTCGAGCGCCGCGGTGGCCTCGTCCATGATCAGGATGTCCGGGTCCACCAACTGGGCCCGGGCCAGGGCGACGAGCTGCCGTTGGCCGGCCGACAGGCGGTGGCCGCCGTCCCCCACGTCGTGGTGGTAGCCGTGGTCGAGCCCGGCGATCATGTCGTGGGCGCCGACCGCGCGGGCCGCGCGCTCGACCTCGATGTCCTCGGCGTCCGGCCGCCCGTAGGCGATGTTGTCGCGGACGGTGCCGGCGAAGAGGTACGCCTCCTGGGGCACGATGCCCAACCGCCGCCGGTAGCCGACCGGGTCGTAGTCCCGCAGGTCCGTGCCGCCGATCCGGAGGGTGCCGGCGGTCGGCTCGTGCAGCCCGGACAGCAGCTTGACGACGGTGGACTTGCCGGCTCCGGTCCGGCCGACGAGCGCGGTGGTGTGGCCGGGCGGGAGGACGAGGTCGATGCCGGACAGCGCCTCGTGGGCGGTGGTCGGGTAGGTGAAGTACACCCCGTCCAGGGTGATCGGGCCGTCCAAACGGGCCGGCAGCGGCCGGAGTTCGCCGGCCGGGCGCGGCCGGGGGGCCGGCTCCCGGAGCAGCTCCCGCACCCGGTGCAGACCGGCGGACGCCTGCTGGTAGCTGTCGAACGCCTGCGAGAGCTCCTGGACGGGGGAGAAGAACAGCTCGATGTAGAGGAGGAAGGCGGCGAGCACACCCGCGCTCACCGTGCCGCCGGTGACCCAGCTCGCCCCGAGCGCCAGCACCAGCAACGTGCTCAGGTCCGCGAGCAGTTGGACGAACGAGAAGTACCCGGCGAGCTGGACCTGGGTGCGGAACTGGGCGGCGGTGAAGTCCTGGCTGCGGGCCGCGAACTCCCGCTCGCTGCGGTGCTCGTGGCGGTAGGACTGGACCGTCCGCAGCCCGGCGACGCTCTCCTCCAGCGAGGTCACCAGCGCCCCGGCCCGCTCCCGCGCTCGGAGGTAGACCGGGGTGGACTTGGCGCGGTAGACCAACGTGGCCAGGATCAGGGCCGGTTGCAGCGCCAGCACGGCGAGGGCGAGCGGGACGTTGATGACCAGCAGCACCACCGCCACGGTGACCAGGGAGAGCAGGCTGAACAGGCCGGTGGTGAGGTCGGTTTGGAGGAACGCCGACAGCTTCTCCATGTCGGCGGTCAGCCGGGTGATGATGCGGCCGGCGCCCTGGCGCGCGTAGTAGTCCGACGGCAGCCGCTGGAGGTGGGCGAACGCCTTCACCCGGAGCGTGTAGAGGAGTCGTTCGGCGGTGCGTCCGCTGACCCGGTCCTTGGCCACGTTGACGCCCCAGGTGGCCAGGACGACGGCCAGGCCGGCCAGCGAGGCGGCGGTCAGCGCGGGCAGGTCGGACCGGGCGATGCCCTGGTCGATGCCGGTGCGCAGGAGGACGGGGAGGGTGAGGATGCCGGCCGCGCTGGCGATGACCAGGGCGAGGGAGAGCGCCAACGGGCCGGCCAGCGGGCGGAGTAGGTGGGACAGCCCGAAGTCGGGGGCGACGCGGCGGGCGGCTTGTTCGTCGATGTCGGGGGTGTCGGTGGCCGCGGGCAGCGCGGCCACGTCGGGGTTCTGCCGGGCGCCCGCCGCTTCGATGCGCCTCGCCCAGGGGCCGGGGGTGACGGTGGTGAGGGGCGGCGGGGCGTCCTGGTCGGGTGGGGCGGCCGTGGCGAGTGGGGTGGTGGTGGCGACCAGGGCGCGGTAGCGGGGGTGGTGTTCCTTGAGTTCCGCGTGGGTTCCGGTGGCGACGATCCGTCCCTCGTCCAGGAGCGCGACCCGGTCGGCGAGCGCCAGGGTGGACTCCCGGTACGCGAGGATCAGCGCGGTCCGTCCGCGCAGCGCCTCCTGGAGGTTGCGGTCGATGGCCGCACCGGTCTCGGCGTCGACGGCGCTGGCCAGGTCGTCGAGCACGACCGCCGTGGCGTCGCAGAGCAGGGCCCGGGCGAGGGCCAGGCGCTGCCGTTGGCCGCCGGACAGGGTGTGCCCGCGCTCGCCGAGCTCGGTGTCGTACCCCTGCGGCAGGGCGTCGATGAAGGCGTGCGCCTCGGCGGCCCGGGCCGCGGCGACGACCTGGGCGTCGGTGGCGTCGGGGCGGCCGTAGGTGAGGTTGTCGCGGACGGTGCCGCGGAAGAGGAAGTCGTCCTGGAGCGCGACGGCGATGGTGGAGCGCAGGGAATCCAGGGGGAGTTGGCGGATGTCCTGGCCGCCGACCCGGATGCGGCCGCCGGCGGGCCGGTAGAAGCCGGTGAGCAGGGCGGCGAGGGTGGACTTGCCGGATCCGGCCGGCCCGACGAGGGCGAGGGTCTCCCCAGGGGCGACCGTGAGGGAGAGGTCCCGTAGGAGGGGCGGGCCGTCGTCGTACCCGAAGGTCACGCCGTCCAGTTCGAGGGCCACCGGGCCGGCCGGCGGCGGGGTGGTGCCGTCCGCCCGCGGGGCCGCGGCGTCCCCGGCGGCCGGCCGGTCCGGGGCGTCGCCGTCGATGACCTCGAACATCCGCTGGGCGCTGGCCCGGGTCTGCTGGGCCTCGGTCACCATGGCGGACAGCAGCATGGTCGGCTCCATCAACTGGGCCAGATACGCCGAGAAGGCGAGGAAGGTGCCCAGCGAGATGGCGCCGCTGATGGCCAGCCAGCCGCCGACCACCATGATCCCGACCTGCCCCAGCGCCGACAGCATCCCCATGAGGGGCCCGTAGTGGCTGCGCAGCCGCACCGACCGCACCCGGGAGGCGAACAGCCGGCGGGCCGCGGCCCGCAACTTGCGCTCCTCCTGGTCCTCTTGGCCGAAGCTCTTGACGACGCGGACGCCGTCCACGGCCCCGGTGACCACCGTGGCGACCGAGCCGGCCTCCTCCTGGGCGTGCCAGGCCGCCGCCGAGACGCGGGTGTAGGCCCGGCTGGCGACCCACCACACCGCCAGGCCGACGGCGACGGCGACGAGCGTGAGCGAGGGCGAGAGCACGACCATCACGGTGAGCGCGCACACGAACAGCAGCGCCGCGCCGCCCATCACCGGCAGGTCGGACAGCAGCTTTTGCACGGTGGCCGCGTCGGAGGTCATCCGGCTGATCAACTGTCCCTTGCCCAGCCGGTCTTGGGCCCGCCCGTCGGCGTGCACGACGGCGTGGAACACGTCGGCCCGCAGGTCGTGCAGCACCTCCAGGGAGAGCCGGCCGGCCGCGCGGCGCCGTGCGTAGGAGGCGAGGAAGCCGACCACGGCGACGGCGGCCATCGCGCCGAGCAGCGGGGCGAGCGGGCGGTGGCGGTGGCCGATCACGTCGTCCACGACGGCCCGGGTGATCAGGGGGACGGCGGCGGTGGCGGCCGTACCGGCGAGGGTGCCGAGCACGACGGTGGTCAGGGCGAGCGGGTGCCGGCGGCAGTAGCGAAACAGCCTCCGGATCCAGCCACGGGGCATGCGGGCAGCTTGGCGGTCCACTTGAGTCCTTCACGTCCGTCCTGCGTCCCGGCACGGCACGGCTCATCGCGAGGTTGGGGGGATTCCTTGACGCGGGCCCGAGCGCGGGCGTCTCCCTTCGCCGCAGACCGGGTTCCGAGGTGAAGGGGTAGGGGAGGGCGCGGCGCCCCGGGGGACGGTGGCAGATCCGCGCGCCCCGTCATGACGCGCTGTCCCCAGGTCGTCGGGTCGTCGGGTTGTCCGGGTACCACCGTAACGATCACACGGCCGAATCTGGAGGCCGACTTCTGGCCACCGGAGCCTCAGGAGTCACTTTCTGCCAACCTTTCACTCTTACTGCCAGTCATATGCAGTTGCGATTCCTTTGCGAAACCCTGGTTTCGGTGGTCCGAAGGCCGGGCACCCCCACGGCGTTGCCGGTGGCAACTGCGTTAAGTTCGCGCCCGGATTCGCCTCCTCGGCACATAGTTTTCGCCCGAACTCCGGTTGGTGTGAGAAGCAACATGTGCAACGGTGCCGACCGATCTGGCGCGAACTGCACCGCATTGCCCCCGCACTTTCGTGGGTGGCTGGTACATATGGTTGACCCGGAGTCGGCGGTGCCGCACGTCAACTTCCACCCCCCACCCTCGACTTCGAGCTCTCACCCCGTGCCGGCCGCAGACGGCACGGGTCATCCGCCAGGGCACCGCTCCGGTATTCGGCTCTTGTCCCGCGTCAACGGGAACCAACTCAGGGTCCAGGATCGACGTCGGCCATTAAGAACATCTCTGGAGAGCGACGATGGAGTTTACTGTCTTGGGGCCCTTGACCATGTCCCAGAACAGCGCTCGACTTCCCCTCGGCAGCACCAAACAACAGATTCTCCTTGCGTATCTCTTACTGCACGCCAACCGACAGGTGACGGTGACCGAAATCAGCGACGCCCTGTGGGGCGCGCATCCGCCGGTATCCGCCGTGAAGAACATCCAGCTCTATGTGGGACGCCTGCGCCGCACGCTGGCGGCGGCCGAGTCCGAGCCGCGGCTGCACACCGTCGGCAAGGGCTACCTCCTCACCGCCGACGAGGACGAGATCGACCTCCGGCGCTGCCAACGGCTCATGCGGTACGGCAACGCCGCCTGGCGCGCCCAGGATTGCGAGCGCGCGGGCACGTTGTTCGCCGAGGCGCTGGGTCTGTGGCAGGGCCGGCCGCTGTCCGCCCTCATGGGCACGGTCGCCATGGCGGCGGAGATCCGATGTCTGGAAGAGCTGCGGCTGCTGCTGTCCGAGAACTACTTCGAGGTGCTCCTGGAGACCGGCCGGCACCGGGAGATCCTGCCCGACCTGCAACGCCTGGTCGAGGCCCATCCGCAGCACGAACGCCTGCGGTTCCAGCTGATGTTGGCGCTCAGCCGCTCCGGCGACCGGCTGACGGCGCTGACCGTCTACCGGGAGGGCTACCGCCTCCTGGTCAAGGAGCTCGGCATCGAACCCTGCCGGGAACTGCGCGAGTTGCACGACTGGATACTGAGCGACACCGTGCCCACACCGCTCCCGCGCCGGCCCGGCCCGCCGGGCGGCCGCGACCTGCCGCCCGACGTCAACGCCGACGTCATCGACGTCACGCTCTCCCCGCTGCACTGACCCAACACCCCCTGGACGCGCCCGGGTTCACGGAACTGGCCTTCGGCCGGTGCCGTGCACCCGGGCGTTGGTCATGCCTCCGCGGCCAGCGTCTCGACGGCCCGGGACACCCCCTCCCAGCCCCCGGCACGGACCGCCAGGAAGTCGGCGACCTCGGCGAACGCCATCCGTTGGGGCGGCACCGCGATCCGCAGCGCCCCGGACAGTCGGGCGATCGCCTGCTGCTCCACCGCCTCGCAGGCGGTCGCCAGGGCCGCCGCCGGCGCCGCGGTGGGCGTCGCGAACTGCCGCCAGTAGCCGGCCGCGTGATCGAGGCAGCCGCTCAGGTTGATCCCCTTCAGCAGGGACACGGCCAGCTCGTCGGCGAGCCGTCGCGCGTACCGCCGCGGGCCGCGGCTGCCCGGCGTCACCCCGAACAGCGACAGCAACGCCAGGGTGCGCACCCGGTCGTTGACGACGCCGCCGTCCTTGACGCCGGCGAGATAGATCGGCGAGAGCGCCGCGTGGTAGCCGTGCACGCCGGTCGCCGTCGACAGGATGCGCTCCAGGGAGAAGCCGCAGTCGATCACGGTCAGCGAGCGCTCCGCGGCGTCCGCGACGCGGTAGTACCAGTTCAGCTCGCCGATCTCCACGCCGGCGCAGTTCACGTCGGCCCGCCGCCCCTCGTACGGCCCGTACGCGCAGTCCTCGTCGGTGAGCGCGATGGTCACGTCACGGGCGTGGATGCCGAGGGCCGACAGGCCGTCCAGCCAGATGTCGAGATGGTGCGCCAGGCGCTCCACGAGATCCGGCCCGCCCACCTCCAGGGACGAGAGGTTGACGAACGAGGAGGAGACGCCGTCCTCCCGCCCGGCGGTCGGCAAGTACTGCCAGCGCACGCACGGTTGGGCCAGGACGTACGGGCCGACGGGGGCCGGCGCCCCGTCGTGCACCACCGGGTCGAGGTGTTGCAGGGCCGAGACGACCAGATCGGTGTCGCGGGCCGCGCTCTTGAGGTCCGGCATGGCCGACGGGGGCACACCGCGGCCCGCGAGGGCGCGGCGCAGGCGCTGCCACTGCATCGACGGCGGCCGGGGCGGCTTGGCCGCGCCCCGCACTTCCGGGTCCGCCGGACGGGAACCGGGGCACCAGGGGCTCTGGCAGGACCGGTGCCACTTGCTGAAGTAGGTGCGTCCGCAGTGGTCGCACCGTTCCCGGAACCACTTGTTGGCGAGGAGGTAGTCGGATAAGGCCGCGTCGAAGCGCGATGTGGCAGCGTGGGTCATGTCTCCTACCGGACCATGGGGCGCTGTTGTTCCACCGGGCGGACCGGGATGAGGTCGGTGCCGAGGTACGGCGCCAGGAGCTTGGGCACCCGGATAGAGCCGTCCTCCTGCTGGTAGTTCTCCATGATCGCGATGATCAGGCGGTCGCAGAACCCGGTGGCGGAGATGGTGTGCGGGAAGCCCTTCTCCCCGTCGATCTTGTAGCGGATGCGGCCGCGCCGCGCCTGGAAGTCCCCCATGTTGGTGTTGGAGGTGGTCTCGCGGTACCGCTCCTGGAACGGCAGCCAGGCTTCGGTGTCGTACTTCATGCGGCCGGGCGCACCCAGGTCCTGCGAGCCGGTGAGCACCACCTGGTAGGGAATGCCGAGCTCACGCATCAGCCATTCCTCGTTCTCCAGGCAGAGTTGGTGGTAGTGCTCGCTCTCGGACGGGTGGCAGTAGATGAGCTGCTCCAGCTTGTAGAACTGGTGCACCCGCAGGATTCCGGCGGTGTCGCGGCCGTAGCTGCCGGCCTCGGTGCGGAAGCACATCGAGTCGCCGAGGTAGAGCAGCGGGAGCTGGGTGAGCATCTCACCGACGTGCATGCCGAGGAGGGACTGCTCGCTGGTGCCGATCAGCGACAGGTCGGAGTCGTTGACCGTGAAGTTGTCCTTGTCCTGGAACGGCAGGTAGCCGGAGGCGAACAGGGTCTCCCGGCGGGCCAGGTAGGGCGGCGAGACCAGGTCGAAACCCTGCTCGCGGGCGCGCTTGGTGAACAGGTCGGTCAGCGCCATGCGCATCTGGACCGCCTCGTTCATCAGCAGGTAGAAGCGGGAGCCTGCGACGTTCACCCCGCGCGGGATGTCGATGGTGGCGGTGAGCCGGCCGAGTTCCTCGTGGGAGCGGGGGGCGAAGTCGAAGGTGGTCGGCTCCCCGACGACCCGGACGACCTCGTTCTTCTCCTCGCCGCCCACCGGGACCCGCGGGTCCAGCATGTTGGGCAGCCGCTCCAGGATGTGCCCCAGCTTCTCCTCGATGCCCTCCAGTTGGGTCTCCAGGCGCGAGCGGTCCTCCTTGAGGGCGTTGGCCTTGCGCCGGTGCTCGTCCTTGTCGGTGGCGTTCTTCCACTCGCGGCCAAGTGCCGTGATGTTGTGCCGAGTTTCGTCGAGGAGGCCGGTCGTCTCGCGGCGTTCCCGATCGAGCGAGACGATCTGCTCGATGTCCACTTCGTATCCGCGGCGCGCACAGTTCTCGGCTACGGCATCCGGATTCTGGAGAATGAACTTCAAGTCAAGCAACGGTTTACCCTAACGATGTTCTGTCTCGGCTCGGGGCTCAGCGCCGACCAGGCCGAGAAAGTTCCCATAAGCGGCCAACTCGGCGTCGGCGACGGCACCCCAGGAGCTGTAGCCGGTGGCGAATTCCGTGGCCGCGGTGCTGGCGGACTCCAGCGTGTGCGCTGCGAGAAGGCTGTGGAGTTCCCCCGCCATGAGCGAGCGGGAGGCGAACGGCACTCGACGAACCGCTGGCGTGGTGCCGTAGACCGCGCGGGTGAACGGCACGTCGTAACAGACCGCCGGCAGGCCGCCGGCCAGCGCTTCGAGCAGGCACAGAGAGAAGGTATCAGCCGAGATCGACGGGTAGCAGAACGTTCTGGCGGAGCCAAGGGCGCGGTATTTCTCCTCGCCGGTCAGCCATCCGGCCAGGTGGATCGCGTCGCGCAGCCCGTAACGGTCCCGGGCCGCCAGGAACTTCCGTTCGACGGCGGCGTTCTCGAAGGAACCGATGACGATCATGCGGGCCTCGGGCCGCAGCCGGCGCAGTCGGCGCATCACGTCGAGCAGGTGGAACAGCCCCTTGCCCGCGGTGAGTTTGGCCATGAAGGCCACGTCGTAGGTCTTCTCGACGTCGGCGGCGGACTGGATGGCGTCCAGGTCGACGGCGTATCCCGGAAGGGCGTGGACGGTGGGGGCCTGCGGGAAGTAGCCGTGCAGATAGACGCTGACGGTCTGATTGATCATCACTCGGGGCAACGTCCGCAACAGCCCCACCTGGTGGACATGGGTGAAGAGGTAGCGCAGCGCGTGGCCCCGGCGCTCGGTGGCCACCCTGCGGCACAGGTCCCAGGCGAACGAACGGGTCGGGCGGGCCATCGCGTCCAGGAACGGCACCGAGTGCGGCATCACCAGGAACGGGACGCCCGCGCGCGCCAGGACCGGCGGCAGCGCGTGCATCAGGTCCCAGATCTCCCGATAGAGCACCACGAGGTCGGGCCGCTCGTGGCGGACCAGGCCCTCGATCCGGCCGACGAGCCCGGGCAGGTCGACCACGCTCCAGCCACGCATCGCGAACGGCAGCGGATGGGCGCGGACTTGACTGGTCTCGATGGCCCGGCGGCAGGTCTCGTCGGGCTCCCCGAGCATGCCCACCACGACCTCGGCGCGCCGGCTCAACTCCGGTAGCACGCTGGCGAGTCGGGTGACCGGGCCGCGCCCGCTCTCCACGTCGACGTCGCTGATCAGCAGGATCTTCATGCCGCTTCACGCTCCAACTCCCCGCTGCGGGCCCGGTCTGCGAGCAGGTCGCAGGCGCGGGCGGCGAGGGCCATGGTGGTCAGGGTCGGGTTCTGCCAGCCGGCGGTGGGGAAACAAGCGGCGTCGGCGACGAGGACGTTGGGGACCCGCCAGAGCCGGTTGTCGGGGCCCACGACGGAGGTTTCCGGGTCGTCCCCCATGGCGGCGCCGCCCATCTCGTGGACGGAGGACCCCGGCGCCAGCGGTGCGTCGGCGACCTCGGTGAGCTGGAAGCCGGCCGCCTCCGCCATCTCGGTCATCGCGGCGATCTGGTGGGCGAACATCGCGCGCTCCGGCGCGTGGTGGGCGAGCCGGACGTGGGCCTGCGGGATGCCCCAGGCGTCGGTGGTGTCGGCGAGAGTGATGCGGTTGTCGGCCCGGGGGAGCACCTCGCCGCTGGCCCACATGCGAAACGGCACGCCACCGCTGGCCGACGCCCACCGGGCGCTCCCGGCGTTGAGCGGCAGCGTCTCCGGGGCGAAGACGGTGATGCCGTAGCCGCCCGGGAAGCCGCGGTCCGCGCCGGTGGCGAAGTCCGGGATGTGGCACACGGGGACGAAGCCGGGCTCGGTGCGGGGGCGGGGCGCCGCGTCCAGGTCGGGGACGGTGCCGCTGACCGTGGCCCCGGCGAGGTGGTCGAGGAAGTAGCGGCCGAGCCGGCCGGAGTCGCCGCCGAGCCCCTCGGGGTGGTGCCGGGTGCGGGTGTTGAGCAGGATGCGGACGGTCTCGATGGCGGAGGCGCACAGCACGACGGCCCCGGCCCGCTCGCGGTGGGTGGCGCCGGTGCGGCGGTCGACGAAGACAACTCCGGTGGCGCGGCTGCCGGTTGCGTCCAGTTCGAGGTGGGAGACGACCGCGTCGGGGCGCAACCGGACCCGCCCGGTGCGCTGCGCCGCGGAGAGCACCGCCCCGGCCTCGCCCCGGGCGACCCGGCTGGTGACCAGCTGCCGCTCGGGCCACCGCGCGCCGATGGCCGCGGCCAGCCGGGCCTCGCCGCGGGTCATCGGCTGCCGCTGGCCCGCGGTGGGCGGCGGCGCGGCCGGTGAGTGCTCGCCGCCGCCGGTCACCTCCAAGAACGCCTCGACCCGGGAGTAGTACGGGTCCAGGGTGTGGTGCCGGATCGGCCAGGCGAAGCGGCCTTGGCCGGCGGCCTCGGTGGCGGCGCCGCCGAACTCCCGGTCGGACATCCGCAGGCACACCCCGGCCCAGAGCGGCAGCCGGCCGCCGAGTTGGCGGGAGCGGAACCAGTGGTACGGCAGCCCGTCCGGCGTCCGGTACGGGTTGTCGAGGTCGTCGACGAAGAGGTGGCTGTTGGCCGGCTCGTAGGCGGAGCAGCGGGACTGGACCGGCTGCCGGCTGCCGTCGTGCGCGGCGCGGTCCACCCGGAGGTCGCCGGCGACCAACGGGCCGGCCTCCAGGACGAGCACCTCGATCCCGCGCTCGGCGAGCGTCTTCGCGGCCCAGCCGCCGGCGGCACCGGAGCCGACGACGAGGGCGTCGGCGGTCATCGGGCCACCGCCCGGCCGGCGTTGCTGCGGTCGGCGGGCCGGTCGAACTGGCGCCGGCCCTCCGCCACCAGGCGCCGCAGCGCCTCCTCGTCCAGCACCAACGGCTCCAAGTACGGCGCCTCGGGGAAGACGGGGAGCGCGGTGGTGTCACCGACCGGCGGATGCGGACCGGCGAGCCAACGGGCCACCGACCCGAGCAGCCCGTGGCCGACCACGAGCCGCGGCCCGGGCAGCGCCAGGCAGCCCAACAGGCCGTCCAGCATGCGCAGTACGCAGCCCCGCCAGGATTCGGTACCGCCCGGCGGCACCGCGTCCCAGCCCGCCTCGACCAGCCAGGCACCGTACGTCAGCCAGGGCCCGCCCTCGAAGGAGCCGTAGTCGACCTCGTTGAGGCGGTGGTCGGGCGACATCGGCACCCGGCCGCCGGGCAGCAGCAGTTGGGCGGTCTGCAGGGTGCGGCCGAAGCCGCTGGTGCGGCAGGAGGCGATGTCGGCGAGCCAGTCGGTGTCGGCGTACTGCCGGCAGGCGGCGCGCCCGGCGTCGTCGAGGGGGATGTCCACGTGCAGGGCGCCGTTGACGACGTGATGGGCGCTGTAGGCGGTCTGCGCGTGGCGCACGAGGTAGGTGGTGTTGGCGTCGCTGTTCACAGGGGGTCCCCTTCGGCCATCGACACGGGCTGGAACTCGGACACCGGTTTGTCGGTGAGGCCGAGCAGGCGGGCTACGGCGGCGACGCAGCGCCGGGCCGCGTGACCGTCGCCGTACGGGCTGATCGCGTTCGCCATGGCGGAGTGCCGGGCGGCGTCCCGCCAGAGCGTCTCGATGCCGTCGCGTACCCGCGCCGGTTGGGTGCCGATCAGCAGCACGCCCCCGGACGCCACGCCCTCTTGACGCTCCGTCACCTCCCGCAGGACGAGCGCGGGTGTGCCCAGGCCGGTGCACTCCTCCTGCACCCCGCCGGAGTCGGTGACCACCAGGTGGGCGCGCTGGATCAGCTTCAGGAAGGTGGCGTAGGGCTGTGGTGGGACCACGATGACGTTGTCGCGGTCGCGCAGCGCGGGTATCAGCGCGGCCCGCACGGTGGGGTTGGGGTGCACGCAGGCGACCACCAGCATGTCCGGGTGGCGGTGGGCGACCTCGGCCACGGTCTGCGCGACGCGCTGCATGGACGCCCCCCACGACTCGCGGCGGTGGGTGGTGAACAGCAACAGCCGGCGCGGGTCGGTGTCCAGGGCCGCCAGGTCCGGGTCGGTCCAGCCCGGGGCGGTGTCGAGCATCTCCCGCATGGCGTCGATGACGGTGTTGCCGGTGACCACGACGGTGTCCGGCGACACGCCCTCGGCCAGCAGGTTCGCCTTGGCCTCCGGAGTGGGGGCCAGGTGCAGGTCGGTGACGAGCGAGGTGACCCGCCGGTTGATCTCCTCCGGATAGGGCGCCCATCGGTTGCCCGACCGCAGACCCGCCTCGACGTGCGTCAGCGGCACCATCCGGTAGAAGGCCGCGAGGCTGGTGCTCAAGGTGGTGGTGGTGTCGCCGTGGGTGAGGACGGTGTGCGGCCGGCACTTCTCCAGGGCCTCGTCGACGGCGCTGAGCATCGCACCGGTCAGCTCGGCCAGGGTCCGGGTGACCCGGCGCACGCCGAGGTCGAGGTCGGGGGTGATGTCGAACTCGGCCAGCACCTGGTCGAGCAGGTCGGTGTGTTGCCCCGTCGAGATCACGACCGGCTCGAAGTCCGGGTTCCGGTCGAACTCCCGGATGAGGGGGGCCATTTTGATCGCCTCCGGCCGCGTACCCACGACCAGTGCGACACGGCGTTGCATGGGTGCTCCCTTGTGTGCCACGGGCGACCCGACGTCCATATCTCGTGCGCCGGTCGGTCAGACGAGCAGGCGGATCCAGTTCTCGGGAATCGTTTGGCCCGCCTTGATGCGGTCGAAGTAGGCGAGCGCCTGGTGGGCGAACATGGCGCACCAGGTGTTGTAACGGGCCCCGGCGTTGCCGGTCCGGTCGAACCACGTCCCGCCGTGCGGGTCGACGTGGCTGATCAGGACTCGGGCGATCTCGTCGAGGCGGTCGGCGTGCCGCCCGTCGAGTTCGCCCCGCCCGGCGAGCACCGCGCCCACCCGGAGTGCCTGCGCCAGCACATCGCTGCGCACCCGGCTGGACGGGTCAGCGGCCGCCTCGTGCAGCACCCCGCCCACCGCGTGGTCGAGCAACTCGTGGTAGCCGTGCAGGAGTTCGTCGTGGTACTCGGAGTGCCCGGCCACCTCGGCCTGGAGCAGGCCCTCCAGCGCGTACAGCGCCGGGTGGCTCATCGCCGGCAGTCGCCCCTTCAGGCCGGGTGCGTGCCGGGCCAGCGTCGCCCGCGCGGCCCGCACCGTCGTGGAGTCCTCGCCCGGGCCGGCCAGCGCGAGGGCGCCGCCGGCGACCTTGAGCAGATGCGGCCCGGGCACGGTCGACCAACGGTCCGGCAGCGCACCGGCGTTGGCGTGCGGTAGGCAGGAGAGCCAGGATCCGTCGGCGTCCCGCAGGGAGTCCAGCAGCGCGGCGGTGTCGGCGCGGGCGCGCCGGACGGCCGGCAGGTCCGGCGCCCCGGTGGCGGCGAGGCCGCGGTGGACCATACCGAGGTCGAAGGCGAACAGCGCGGCGTTGCGCCAGTCGACGTCCGGCTCGGCGCTGGGGCCGAGGTAGTCGCGCGTACGGGGCCCGCCGGGGCGCCCGAGTTCCCGCTGGAGCCAGTAGGCGGCCGCGCCGTACCGCTGCGCGATGTCCTCGTCGGTGTCCGGCTCGCTCTCCGCGACGAACGCCAGCCAACTCAGGTAGTAGCCGGTGATCTCCGGATAGACGTACTCGCCCGCGGTGCTGGCGCCGCGCCCGCCGACGACGCCGCCGGCGTGCGGGCCACGGGTGATCTGCGGACGGTCCAGCAGCCAGCGGCGCAACGCGCTGGTGTGAGTTTCCATTACCGCTCTCTCTCCGGCCCGGCCGGTGCGTCGGCCGGGGCGAGCCAGACAGGACGCCGCCGGCGGCCGGCGGGCCCTGCGACATCACGGACTTGACGGTGGCCTCGATGCGATACCGGCCCGCGCCGCCGGCAAAGGCGTCGCCGCGGCGGGCGGTGCGGTTATTCGTCGAGGAGCGCACGGTAATTCTCGACAGATCGCCGATGCTTATGTCAAGCGCCGGATGGTGGCTCAAAGTCCGGCTATACCAAGGGTATTGCGAGGGTATACCGCCGATATCCCACCGCTATACCGCAGTTATACCGGCGGTAGGTAGTGTCGGCGACATGACGGATCCACTCGCGGCGAAAGTGCGGGAGCTTCGCATTGTCGGCCTGCCCCGTCCGGTGCCCAAACGCATGAGTGTCCAGATCACCAATCTGTGCAACTCCCGGTGCACGATGTGCTCGATCTGGGAGATCTACCGGCAGAACAAGGGGCTCTATCACGAGGAACTCACGGGTGCGGAATGGTTTCGGGTCGTGGACCGGGCCATCGACCACGGCGTGACGTCCATCGACATCACCGGAGGTGAACCCTTCCTCAAGGAAGGGGTGGTGGACCTACTGTCCCTCATCGTCAGACGGACCGGTTTCACCGCGGTGACCACCAATGCGCTCCAACCGGTGCGCATCCTCGGCATGGTGGAGTCCGTGCTGGCCCAGGCGCCCGCCGACTCGCTGTTCGTGGTCAGCGTCTCGCTGGACGGCTTCGCCGATACCTACGCCGAGATCCGCGGGGTCAAGAAGGGCTTCGACCGCGCCGAACGGCTCCTTCGCGGCCTCGGCAAGCTGCGCGAGCGGTATCCCCAGCTCAACCAGCAGATCAGCTTCACGATCATGGACTCCAACGTCGACGAGCTGCCCGACCTCATGGCGTACGCCCTGGAGAGCGGGCTGATCCGCGAGCCCGACGACTTCACCTTCCGGCCGGTGGCCTCCGGGCACTATTACGCCCAGGAGAACAACGTCGAGAACCGCGACAAGCTGGTGCGGACCGTGAACGAGCTGCGCGAGAAGTACGACTTCAAGCGCACGCTCCCGTTCATCGAGAAGATTCCGCAGAGCGTCACCGAACCCGGTCGGATGATTCTCCCCTGCTATGCGATGTTCGCCTCGATGTGGGTCGACCCCTACGGCGGAGTGGCGCCCTGCGTCACCATGACCGAAGACGTCCTCGGCAACGTCAAGGACCACGACCTCGATATCCTCCCGGTCTGGAACAGCCAGCAGGCGCAGGACAGCCGCGACAAAATCGGCAAGGACAACTGCGCGATCTGCTGGACGGACTGCCAGGCCATGGAGAGCATCGAATACGAATCCGCGGGCACTTCGTAACGCACCGCGAGACCGACCATTACTTGCCGGGTGAACTGACCGGCTCCCTAAGGCGATTCGCCCCGTCAAACGCATTCCATCCTGGGCGCATTTCAGCGTAGTCGACACATCCTCCTTCGAACTCTGGGAGAACTGCCTTGCTCCGCACCACGAATGAAATCGACGGCAGCAACGTTGTCATCGAGCTGGGGGGCTGTGTGCCCAGCCGCGTTTCCATGGTCGAGCGCAAGGGGCTCGGCCACCCCGACACGCTCTCCGACCACCTCGCCGAGCGCCTCTCGCAGGTCTACAGCCACTACACCCGCGAGCGGTTCGGCGCCGTGCTGCACCACAACTTCGACAAGCTGGCGCTGCTCGGCGGGGCCAGCGAAGTCCGGTACGGCGGCGGCGAGATGCGCGACCCGGTCCGGGTGCTGGTCAACGGCCGGGCCGCCTACGCCTGCGGCGGCGAGGAGATCCCGGTCCACCGGCTGATCGAGGACACCGTACGGGCCTTCTTCGACGAGCGCCTGCCCGAGCTCGGCGGCAAGCTGAGCATCGAGTTCAACATCACCAGCAACTCCAGCCCCGGTGCCGTCGTCACCGACGCCAACACCGGCGAGCGCACCCGCTGGTTCGCACCCAGCTCCGTCGAGGACCTGCGCGAGCGCCGGGTCCTGGTGGCCAACGACACCTCGCTCGGCACCGGTTGGGGCCCCACCAACGCCTTCGAGTCCTTCGTCCGCGAGCTGGTGGACCACCTCTCCGGCGACAGCGAGTTCACCCGCGCCCACCCCTGGTGCGGCTCGGACGTCAAGCTCATGGGCTACGCCGACGGCGACGAGGTCGACGTCGTGCTCTGCGTCCCGCAGAAGTCCCGCTTCGTCGCCAACCGCGAGGAGTACCTCGCCAACAAGGACGTCGTGCTGGCCGAGTGCCGGAAGCTCGCGGACCGGCTGCTGCCGGAGATGACCGTGCGCTTCCGCATCAACGTGCGCGACATCCCGGAGAAGGACGAGCTGTACCTGACCTACACCGGCAGCTCGATCGAGTCCGGCGACGAGGGCGTGGTCGGCCGCGGCAACCGCGTCAACGGCCTCATCACCCCGCTGCGCCCGATGAACATGGAGGGCGCGAGCGGCAAGAACCCGGTCTACCACGTCGGCAAGCTCTACAACCTCGCCGCGACCCGCCTCGCCAACCGCCTGGCAGAGGAGACCGGTTCCTACACCGAGGTCCACCTGGTCAGCGCCACCGGCCAGCGCCTGGACCGCCCCTGGCGCGTCCTGGTCCGGACCGCCGACACCGACATCCAGACCGACAAGATCCAGGCCATCGTCATGGAATACCTGGACGCCTTCCCCACCCTCACCGACGAACTCGTCAACCAGGGCGTCCTGCTGGCCTGACCACCCCCGGCCCCCTCACCCGGCTCCCCAAGCCCCTCAACGGCCCGCGGGGAGCCGGGTGTTATGGGTTAGATATCCCGGAAGATCTCGATCTGGGCGCCGATCGAGTTGAGGCGTTCGGCGAGGTCCTCGTAGCCGCGGTTGATGACGTAGACGTTGCGGAGGACCGAGGTGCCCTCGGCGGCCATCATGGCGAGCAGGACGACCACGGCGGGGCGGAGCGCCGGGGGGCACATCATTTCCGCGGAGCGCCAGCGGGTGGGGCCGTCGACCAGGACGCGGTGCGGGTCGAGCAGTTTGACCTGGGCGCCCAGCCGGTTGAGGTCGGTGAGGTAGATCGCGCGGTTGTCGTAGACCCAGTCGTGGATCAGGGTCTGGCCCTGGGCGCTGGCCGCGATGGCGGCGAAGAACGGGACGTTGTCGATGTTCAGGCCCGGGAAGGGCATCGGGTGGATCTTGTCCAACGGGGCCTGGAGCTTGGAGGGGCGGACCGTCAGGTCGATGAGCCGGGTGCGGCCGTTGTCGGCGTGGTACTCCGCGCTGCGCTCGTGGTCCAGCCCCATCTCCTCCAGGACGGCCAGCTCGATCTCCAGGAACTCCACCGGGACCCGACGGATGGTCAGTTCCGATTCGGTGACCACCGCGGCCGCGAGCAGGCTCATCGCCTCGACCGGGTCCTCGGACGGCGCGTAGTCCACATCGCGGTCGATCTTCGCGACGCCGTGGACGGTGAGCGTGGTGGTGCCGATGCCGTCGACCCGCACGCCCAACTCCTCCAGGAAGAAGCAGAGGTCCTGGACCATGTAGTTGGAGGAGGCGTTGCGGATGACCGTGACGCCGTCGTGCCGGGCCGCGGCCAGCAGGGCGTTCTCGGTGACGGTGTCACCGCGTTCGGTCAGCACGATGGCGCGCTTGGGGGCGACGCTGCGGTCGACCTCGGCGAGGTAGGTACCGTCGGTCGCGGTGATCTCCAGGCCGAAGTGGCGCAGCGCGGTCATGTGCGGCGTGACGGTCCGGGTGCCGAGGTCGCAGCCGCCGGCGTACGGCAGCTTGAAGTGGTCCATCCGGTGCAGCAGCGGCCCGAGGAACATGATGACGCTGCGGGTCCGGCGCGCCGCCTCCATGTCCATGGCGGCCAGGTCGAGTTGGGCCGGCGGGACGACCTCCAGGTCGTTGCCGTCGTTGATCCAGCGGGTGCGGACGCCGATGCTGCCCAGCACCTCCAGGATCCGGTAGACCTCCTCAATACGGGCCACCCGGCGCAGAGTTGTCCGTCCGGCGTTGAGCAGCGTCGCGCACAGCAGCGCCACGCAGGCGTTCTTGCTCGTCTTGACGTCGATGCTGCCGGACAGCCGGCGCCCGCCGACCACCCGCAGATGCATCGGCCCGGCGTACCCGAGCGAGACGATTTCGCTGTCCAGGGCCTCGCCGATGCGGGCGATCATCTCAAGGCTGATGTTCTGGTTCCCACGCTCGATGCGGTTGACCGCACTCTGACTGGTGCCCAGCGCGTCGGCGAGCTGCGTCTGTGTCCAGCCACGGTGCTGCCGTGCGTCACGGATGAGCCTGCCGATGCGTACGAGGTAGTCGTCTGCCATGGGGTGACCGTATCTCAGATATGAGATGCATGCGTCCATCGCCAGTTGTTCTACTACTATGCAAACAACTGGAGGTCGCCATGAAGGTTGCCATGAACCGATCCACGCCGTCCGGCCCACCGGCCAACGCCCGCCAACGGGGCTGGATCGCCGCCTTGCCGTTCATCCTTGCCACCGTGCTGCTCGGTGGCTGTTACGCCCTGCTCGCCGGCCGGCTGCCCGAACGGCTGGCCACCCACTTCGCCTTCAACGGCCGGCCCGACGGCTACTCCTCGCCCCAGGGCCTCCTGTTGGCGTGCCTGCTGCCGCTGCTCGCCCTGGGGGCCGGCACCGTCCTGCTCGTCCAACGGGGGCTGCCCGCGCGCAGCGTGCGCTGGACCATTGCGACGGGCTCCTTCACCGCCGCGCTCCTCGGCTACCTCGGCGTGGTGACCCTGGTCCGCAACGCCGGCGCCGACCCCACCGGGGTCCGACTGTCGGGCTGGCAGCTCGCCGTGGCCCTGACGGTGGGCGTGGCCGTCGGCGGGCTGGGCTGGTTGCTGGCCGGGGCCGACCCGGAGCCGCCCCGCCCGGAGGCCGGCACCGCGCACCGCCTCCACCTACCCGCCGGCACCCGCGCCGGCTGGACCCGCACCATCAGCTCGCTGCCGCTGGCCGCGACGGCGGGCGTCATGGCGTGCGCCGGGATCGTGTTGGGGGCATCCAGCGGCTGGGGTGCCGGCGTCGCCATGGTCCTCGGAGGACTGGCGGTCGCGGTCCACTGCTCCATGCGGGTGACCGTCGACCGGCGCGGGCTGACCCTGACCCCGACGCTGCTGCCGGTGCCGCTGCACCGCATACCGCTCGGCGAGGTCACCGAGGCCACCAGCCGTCAGATCTCGACGCTCGCCGAGTACGGTGGCTGGGGGTACCGCATCCGGCCCGGCGGCAGCGGCCTGTTGCTCCGTTCGGGGGAGGGTGTGGTGCTGCGGCTCACTAGCGGCCGGGAGTTCGTGGTCACCGTCGACGACTCGGCCACTGCCGCCGCCCTGCTCAACACCTATCTGGACCGCCGGCGTTCCGGCGAAGGAGGCTGACGTGCTGTTCCGCGTCGACCCCGGCTCATCCGTGCCGCTCGGCGACCAGATCGCCGGCTCGGTCCGCGGCGCCATCGCCGACGGCTCGGTCCGCGCCGGCGAACGGCTGCCCGCCGCCCGCGCGCTCGCCGCCTCCCTCGGCGTCAACGTCCACACCGTGCTGCGTGGCTACCAGCGGCTGAAGGAGCAGGGCCTGATCGAACTCCGCCGCGGCCGGGGCGCGGTGGTCACCGGAGCGGCCTCCCCGGCCCGGGCCCGCCTCGGTGAGACCACCGAACGCCTCATCGCCGAGGCCCGAGACCTGGGCCTCACGGACGAGGAGATCGTGCGGGTGGTGCGGTTGGGGTTGGACGGGGGGTAGGCGCCAACGCCTCGGCGGTGGTGGGGCGTTGGGGTGGTGGGTTGGTGGGGCGGAGCGAGACCGGCGCGTTTCGGCCGGGGCGTCACCGTCCGGCGAGCAGGCGCCCGACGCCCCCTCAGCCGTCCGCGCCCCGAACCGCCCGTGGCCTCACCGCCCCACCTCACCCCTCCAGGCCCGACAGGTCCAACCTCGCCAGCCGCACCGGGTCGGCCAGGACGTCGATCTGCACGATCTTCCCGTGCGCCACCGTGAAGCCCATCACCGAGAACGGGCGGCCGTTTCGCAGCGTGACCAGGCCCGGCGCCCCGTTGACCAGGGCCGGGCGCCCGGCCGGCACGAACTGGGCGTAGAACAGGGCCTGTTCGACGACCGCGGCGGCGCCGCGGACCAGCTTGGTCGCGCCCCGTGCCGCGGTGCCGCCGTCGGCGCGCAGCACCACCTCCGGGTCCAGGACGGCCAGCAGGCCCTCGAAGTCGCCGGCGCGGGAGGCGGCGAGGAAGGCGTCGACCACCTCGTGCTGGCGGGCCGGATCGGTGTCCAGGGGTGGCGCGGTGTCCTGGACGCGGCGGCGGGCCCGGCTGGCGAGTTGCCGGGCGGCGGTCGGGGTGCGGCCGACGATCGGGGCGATCTCGTCGAAGGGGACGGCGAACATGTCGTGCAGGACGAAGGCGAGCCGTTCCGCCGGCGACAGCGCCTCCAGGACGACCAGCAGCGCCAGGCCCACCGAGTCCGCCAGCAGCGCCTCCTGCTCCGGGTCGACGCCGGCCGTCGGGCCGATCACCGGCTCGGGCACGTACACCGCCGGTTCGAGCGGGTCCTCGCGCCGCGCCCGCCGGGTGCGGAGCTGGTCCAGGCACACCCGGCCCACGACCGTCGTCAGCCACCCGCCGAGGTTCTCCACCCCGTGCGCCCCGGACCGGCTCAGCCGCAGCCACGCCTCCTGGACCGCGTCGTCCGCCTCGCTGAGCGAGCCGAGCATCCGGTAGGCGACCGCGCGCAGTTGACCGCGCTCCTCCTCGAAGCGGGCGGCCAGCCACTCCTGGCGATCCCCTTCCGCCCGGATGTCCCGTCCCACCTCCCCCGGCCCGTCGCCGGCGGTTGGCCCGGTGCGCTCTTCGCTCATCGCTGTGCTCCTCCGTCGCGGGGCGTCGGCCCACCTGGCGTGCCCCGTGCGCGGCCGATTCTCGCGCCGCGCCCCATGGGGACGACGGGGGAGGGGGCGCGGATGTGACGCGCGACGGCGTCGTGCCGGGTCGGGGCCGTGCGGCCGGCGGCGGGGGAGGCGAGACGGCGCGGTCGGGGCGGCCAGGGCATGACCCGGCAGCAGCGATGTACTAGAGTTATCTCGACATCGAGATATCTGCCGAGAGGCGTACTGCTGCCGTACTAGTGAGGCATACCTAACTTAGGTTCACCTTAGCGGATCGGCGATGAACCCGTGACGGCAGGATTGCGGTGGTACGCGAGAAATCATTGAAGGAGACTGTCGTGTCGGCGAACAGCTTCGACGCCCGCAGCACGCTGCAGGTGGGCGACGAGTCGTACGAGATCTTCCGGCTGGACAAGGTGGAGGGCTCCGCCCGTCTGCCCTACAGCCTCAAGGTGCTGCTGGAGAACCTGCTCCGCACCGAGGACGGCGCCAACATCACCGCCGATCACATTCGTGCGCTCGGCAACTGGGACTCCCAGGCCCAGCCCAGCCAGGAGATCCAGTTCACGCCGGCCCGCGTGATCATGCAGGACTTCACCGGCGTCCCCTGCGTCGTGGACCTCGCGACCATGCGTGAGGCCGTGAAGGAGCTGGGCGGCGACCCGGCGAAGATCAACCCGCTGGCGCCGGCCGAGCTGGTCATCGACCACTCCGTCATCGCCGACAAGTTCGGTACCAAGGACGCGTTCGGTCAGAACGTCGAGCTGGAGTACGGCCGCAACCGCGAGCGCTACCAGTTCCTGCGCTGGGGCCAGACCGCCTTCGACGAGTTCAAGGTCGTCCCGCCCGGCACCGGCATCGTCCACCAGGTCAACATCGAGCACCTGGCGCGCACGGTCATGGTCCGAGGCGGCCAGGCGTACCCGGACACCCTCGTCGGCACCGACTCGCACACCACCATGGTCAACGGCCTGGGCGTGCTGGGTTGGGGCGTCGGCGGCATCGAGGCCGAGGCCGCGATGCTCGGCCAGCCGGTCTCGATGCTGATCCCGCGCGTGGTCGGCTTCAAGCTGACCGGCGAGCTGCAGCCCGGCACCACCGCCACCGACCTGGTGCTGACCATCACCGAGATGCTGCGCAAGCACGGTGTCGTCGGCAAGTTCGTGGAGTTCTACGGCGAGGGCGTGGCCGCCACCTCGCTGGCCAACCGCGCCACCATCGGCAACATGTCGCCGGAGTTCGGCTCCACCGCCGCGATCTTCCCGATCGACGACGAGACCCTCAACTACCTGAAGCTGACCGGCCGCAGCGAGCAGCAGGTCGCGCTCGTCGAGGCGTACGCCAAGGAGCAGGGCCTCTGGCTGGACCCGGCCGCCGAGCCGGACTTCTCCGAGAAGCTGGAGCTGGACCTCGCCACGGTCGTCCCGTCGATCGCCGGTCCCAAGCGCCCGCAGGACCGCATCGTGCTGGCCAACGCCGCCGAGCAGTTCGAGCGCGACGTCCTCAACTACGTCTCCACCGCCGACGAGGCGGGCGAGGAGTCCTTCCCGGCCTCCGACGCCCCGGCCTCCGTCGACGGCGTGCCGTCCAACCCGGTCACCGTCACCGCCCCCGACGGCTCCAGCTACGAGCTGGACCACGGCGCGGTCACCGTCGCGGCCATCACCTCCTGCACCAACACCTCGAACCCGTACGTCATGGTCGCCGCCGCGCTGGTGGCCAAGAAGGCGGTCGAGAAGGGCCTGACCCGCAAGCCGTGGGTCAAGACCACCCTCGCCCCGGGCTCGAAGGTCGTCACCGACTACTTCGACAAGGCGGGTCTGACCCCCTACCTCGACAAGGTCGGCTTCAACCTCGTCGGTTACGGCTGCACCACCTGCATCGGCAACTCCGGCCCGCTGCCGGAGGAGGTCTCCAAGGCCGTCAACGACCACGACCTGGCCGTGACGTCGGTCCTCTCCGGCAACCGCAACTTCGAGGGCCGGATCAACCCCGACGTCAAGATGAACTACCTGGCGTCCCCGCCGCTGGTCGTCGCCTACGCCCTCGCGGGCTCCATGAAGGTGGACATCACCAAGGCGGCCCTGGGCACCGACCAGGACGGCAACCCGGTCTACCTGAAGGACATTTGGCCGACCGAGGCCGAGGTCAACGACGTCGTCGCCAACGCCATCGGCGAGGACATGTTCAACAAGTCCTACAGCGACGTCTTCGCCGGCGACGCCCAGTGGCAGGCGCTGCCGATCCCGACCGGCAACACCTTCGAGTGGGACACCGAGTCCACCTACGTCCGCAAGCCCCCGTACTTCGAGGGCATGCAGATGGAGCCGGCGCCGGTGCAGGACATCGCCGGTGCCCGCGTGCTGGCCAAGCTGGGCGACTCGGTCACCACCGACCACATCTCCCCGGCCGGTGCGATCAAGGCCGACACCCCGGCCGGTCAGTACCTGACCGAGCACGGCGTGGAGCGCCGCGACTTCAACTCCTACGGTTCCCGCCGCGGCAACCACGAGGTGATGATCCGCGGTACGTTCGCCAACATCCGCCTGCGCAACCAGATCGCGCCGGGCACCGAGGGCGGCTACACCCGCGACTTCACGAAGGCGGACGCCCCCGTCTCCTTCATCTACGACGCCTCGCAGAACTACCAGGCCGCCGGCATCCCGCTGGTCGTCCTGGCCGGCAAGGAGTACGGCTCCGGCTCGTCCCGCGACTGGGCGGCCAAGGGCACCGCGCTGCTCGGCGTCAAGGCCGTCATCGCCGAGTCCTACGAGCGCATCCACCGCTCCAACCTGATCGGCATGGGCGTGCTGCCGCTCCAGTTCCCCGAGGGCGCCACGGCGCAGTCCCTCGGCCTCACCGGTGAGGAGAGCTTCTCCATCGCCGGTGTCACCGAGCTGAACAACGGCACCCCCCCCCGCACGGTGAAGGTCACCACCGACACCGGCGTGGAGTTCGACGCGGTGGTCCGCATCGACACCCCCGGCGAGGCGGACTACTACCGCAACGGCGGCATCATGCAGTACGTGCTGCGCAACCTCATCCGCAAGTAAGCACAGCCGCAAGTAAGCGCTACGCCACGGCAGTAGACGAGGGCCGCACTCCCCGAAAGGGGGGTGCGGCCCTCGCGCTCTCTGCCGTTGGCAGTGCCGCCGAGCCGGTCAGGAGATCGGCTTGGCACGCCGCTGCGGTCGTGGGAGGGGGCGGGTTCGGGGGTGTCGCCCTTCCCTCGGGGCGCACGTCGTTGACTCCGGAACCCCAGCAGCCCCTGGATGCCCCGCCAGAGATTACGACCCACCCCCGAGGATTCCCGCGGCACCGGGGCCGGTGACCAGTGAGACCGCGCCCAAGCCCATGGCGACCAGGCTCAGCGTCCCCAGCCACGTGCTGGCATACGAGCTCGCGTCCTGACCCGCGTGGATGGATGCGGCCTTGGCCTTGGCTGCGGAGGTCTGCGCGGAGTTGGCCGAGGCGACCGCGCGACGGGCGGAATCGTACGCTTGGTTGGCCGCGTAGTTCGCCGTGCGGGCGGTGGTCGCAGCCTTCTGGATCAACTTCCCGAGGCCGTCCAGACAGCGAAGGATCCGGTCCTCATTCCTCTCGGACGAGGACCGGATCTTTCCTCCTGTCCCGCCCGCAGTCAGTGCCAACTTCACATCGGCTGCGGGACGGGGATCGTGGTCGCCGGGGCGTTTGTGGCAGTCCCAGGTGCCTGCGGCGGTGGCGACCGTCAGGTTCCGGCTCTCCTCACCTCAGCTGATCTGCCGTCTCCCTTCGGGGAGTTGGCAGCCGGGCTGGCTCCGCTGGAGCGGGGAGCTTGAACACCAGGGTGCGGTAGGTCCAGAAGCGGAACAGTGTGGCGATGCCAATGCCGAGGAACTTGAAGATGTTGTTCTGAAGCGGGCTGTTCCAGTCCAGGGCGTAGGTCGCCGTGTAGAGCACGCCGTTCTCGATGACCAGGCCGACCGCGCTGAATGCGGCGAACAGCGTCAACTCCCTTGTCCGGCCGCCGTTTTGGCGGTCGCGGTAGGTGAAGTACCGCAGCCCCAGGTAGTTGAAGGCGATGGCGACGACGGTGGCTATGACGCTGCATCGAACCACCGCGAGGTCGGTCACTGCCCGGCACAGGTTGAAGACGCCCAGATTGACCAGGACGCCGAGTCCGCCCACCGCGCCGAACTTTGCCAGTTCGCCGATCAGGCGGCGCAGTCGTGCGCCGGCGCGAGTGTGTGTGGAGGAGGTGGATCTCATGTGGCCTTACTTGCTACTTAAGGGCGATTTGCTGTACTTGATCGATTTACTGTAAAAAGAGCGCAAAGGTTGGTGAAACCATTGTGACGTTAACGTATGTCATGAGGAGTGGCGAGTGACGGAAGCGGTACTGCTCGTAGGCGGCAAGGGGACGCGCCTGCGACCGCTGACGATGAACACCCCGAAGCCGATGGTTCCGGCGGCCGGTGTGCCATTCCTGGCACATCAGCTGGCCCGCCTGAAGGAGGCCGGGGTGGATCACGTGGTGCTGGCCACGTCCTACCTGGCCGAGGTCTTCGAGCCGTACTTCGGTGACGGCGCGGCGCTCGGAATGCGGCTGACCTACATCACCGAGAAGGAGCCGCTGGGCACGGGCGGGGCCATTCGATCCGCCGCCGACGCCCTGGAGTCCGGCCCGGCCGATCCCGTGCTTGTCCTGAACGGTGACATCCTCACCGGTCTCGACACCGCTGACCTGGTGCGCCGGCACCAAGCGGCCCAAGCGGCGGTCACCCTCCACCTGACCCGAGTCGAAGACCCGCGCGCCTTCGGATTGGTGCCCACCGACAGCGCCGGCCGGGTGCTCGCCTTCACCGAGAAGCCCACCACCCCCGACGAGATCGTCACCGACCAGATCAACGCCGGGTGTTACGTGTTCCGCCGGGATGTGATCGATGCCATCCCCGCTGGCCGGGCGGTCTCCGTGGAGCGCGAGGTCTTCCCCGGCCTGCTGGCCGACGGGGCCCATCTGCTGGGCGTCGTCGACCGCACCTACTGGCTGGACCTCGGCCGTCCCGACGCCTTCGTCCAGGCATCTGCGGACCTCGTGCGTGGAGTGGTTCGCTCGGCTGCCCTGCCCGGTGTGCCCGACGAGTACCTGGTGCTGCCCGGGGCAAAGGTCGCCGACGGGGCCAAGCTCGGGGGCGGCACGGTCGTGGGCGCAGGCGCCGAGGTGGCTCCGGGCGCCGTGGTCGAGGGGTCGATCCTCCTCGACGGCGCGCGTGTCGAGGAAGGCGCGTGGATCGGCGCAAGCCTCATCGGCGCGAGTGCCCGGATCGGCCCGCGCACGATCGTCGACGGAGCCGTGGTCGGTGACGGAGCCGTGGTCGGTGCGGACAACGAACTGCGCAACGGAGTGCGGGTGTGGTGCGAAACGCACCTGCCGGACGTCTCGGTGCGCTTCTCCGCCGACTGCTGAGACAGGCCGCCCGCACCGAGCCCCAGCCATCCCCCGCCTTCAACGAAAGCAACAAGCCAGTGCCTTCCCCCTCCGCTGCCGCCCCGCGCCCCGCGCGCGACACCGCCAGCCTCCCCGACGCCTGGGCCCGCACCGCCCTGACCGTCGTGATGCCGACCTACAACGAGGCCGAGAACCTGCCCCGTATGACCAAGGACCTGATGGACCTCGGCCTGGAGGGCCTGCGGCTTCTGGTCGTTGACGACAACAGCCCCGACGGCACCGGTCAGGTCGCCGAGCGGCTCGCCGAGCAGTACCCGGGCCGCGTCGACGTACTGCACCGCACCGCGAAGGAGGGACTGGGCAAGGCGTACGCGGCCGGCATGAACAGGGCCGTCGAGGACGGCGCTGAGTACGTCCTGCAGATGGACGCGGACGGCAGCCACCCCGTCGAGTACGTGCCGCAGTTGCTGGGCGGTGCGCTGTCCGCCGGCGCGGGGCTGGTCATCGGCAGCCGTTATGTCTGCGGCGGGCGGCTTGCCCCCGAGTGGGGTCTGCACCGCAGGCTGCTCTCCCGTTGGGCGAACCGTTACGTCAGCGGCGTGCTGCGGACCGGGCTGCGGGACACCACCGCCGGGTTCGTGCTGTGGCGCGCGGACGCGGTCCGCGCCGCCCGCCTGGACGAGGTCCGCTCCAGCGGTTACAGCTTCCAGGTCGAGCTGAAGTACCAGGCAGTCCGCAACGGGTTCACCGCTCTGGAGATACCCATCCACTTCGAGGAGCGCCAGATCGGTGCTTCCAAGATGTCGATGGCGGTACAGGTCGAGTCCGCGATCATGCCCTGGCGCATCCGGTTCGGCTCCCTGAGCACCCCCCGGCAGAGGGCCGGCCGGTGAGCGTCGAAACCGAGCACATACCCGACTGGGTCGAGGACCGGGAGCCCAGCCGGGCCGCGCCCCCGGCGCCGGACCGGCCGTCCGTCGACCGGCGACGGTCCCGGCACCGCCGCGTGGACCGCCGGCTGGCCGGGCTCGCGATGCCCGGTCTGGTAGCCGTGCTCTTCGTCGTCCTGCACGTCTTCGCCTTCCCGGCCTCGCTCTTCTCCAACGACTCCTACCGCTACGCCCGCCAGGCGTACGAGTACCTTGGCGACACCCGCCCGGAGGCCCAGCACAAGGCGCTGGTGGCGTACTGCAAGGACGAGGCGAACCGCAAGTACCGCGCCCAACTCCTCGACGAGATGAGGTTCAAGGGGCCGCGGGACCCCAAGTCGTACCAGCGGTGCATGAAGTCCACCGAGACCTCGGGGCTCAAGCCCAACGACCCGCGCTATGAGCGGATCTTCGAGACCCGGCCCCTCTACCCGCTGCTCGCGGCGCCCTTCGTCGGCGTGATGGGGGCCAAGTCCGGGCTGAGCGCGGTATCCCTGATCTTCACCACTGCCGGCGGCTTCTTCCTTCTCGCCGCCCTGCGCCGAGTCGGACTCTCCCCTGGACTCGCCCTGCTCGGCCAAGTCCTCTACTACGCGACCCCACTGGCGACTTGGGGCACCCTCCCGCTGGCCGAAGGCCCGCTGCTCGCGATGCTGGCGTCGATGCTGTACGGCGCGGTGTGCCTGCTCCAGGGCCGGATCCGTACGGGAGCACTGGTCTACACGGCGTCGCTGGCGGTGTCCGCGGGCGTGAAGTACTCCAGTGCCCAGATGGCCGCGGTCACCATGACCCTGGCCGCCGGCGCCATGCTTCTCTGCGTACGCCGCACGCGGCACCGGGGCACCTGGTGGCTGTTCGGCCTGTCGGCCGGCACCGTGGCGGCCGTCACGCTGATCAGCAAACTTCTGGCGCTGCCCGGCACTTCGGCCACCCTCCAGGACACCTTCAGCAAGCACTGGACCAAGCCTGAGGTCGCTGCCCCCTGGCACGACCTGGCCCACCTCAACGTCAACTTCTGGTGGCAGTGGGCCCAGCAACAGGCCCTCGCTCCCCTGCTCGTCCTCCCGCTGGGGTTGGCCCTGTGGGGACTGTGGCGGCGCTCCGTACCGCTTGCCCTGACGGTCGTCGCACTGGGCGCCACGGGCATCGCCACGGTCGTCGCCCACCCTGTCTACTTCCAGGCGGAGCGCCTGTACGCGGCGGTTTGGCTGATCGTCGCCGCCGGGCTGCCGGTTCTGGTGGACGTAGCCATTCAACGTGCGGTCCGGCGGCGATGTGGGGGCTCGGCCGAGACTCCCGGGCTCCGCCTGGCCGACGGGCTGGAGACTGTCCGGGTGGCCGGCGGCGGTTCCCGCGCGGCCTCGCCCTCGCCGGAGCGCTCAGCGTCGTAACCGGTCCCGCGGCCCTGCTGCCCCGTCCCGGCCAGGCCGACCCAACGGCACGGCGGTCAGCACCGTTTGACGCCCCACACCTCAACCACCTCCACACCTGGAAGACACCACATGCCCGACTACTCTCGCCTTGTCAAGGCGTATGACATCCGCGGCGCAGTCCCCTCCGAGCTCAACACCGACATCGCCGCCAAGGCCGGTGCTCTGTTCATCCGCCTGACCGGTGCCGAACGGATCGTCACTGCGCGGGACATGCGCGACACCTCGCCGGCGTTGGCGGAGGCGTTCGCGGCCGGGGCCAACCGCGCCGGGGCCGAGGTGATCGATGCGGGGCTCGGATCCACCGACTACCTGTACTACTGCTCGGGCAGTTTGGACCTGCCGGGCGTGATGATCACCGCCAGCCACAACCCGGCCGGGGACAACGGCATCAAGCTCTGCCGGGCCGGCGCCGCCCCGATCGGTGAGGAGACCGGGCTGGCGCAGATCCGTGCCTGGCTGGAGAACGACGACATCCCGGAGCCGGCGCCGGTACCCGGCATCACCGTTCGCCGCGAACTGCTCGCCGAGTACGCGGCCCACCTGAACTCCCTGGTCGGACTGGGCGGCATCCGCCGTCTGAAGGTCGCCGTCGACGCGGGCAACGGGATGGCCGGACACACCGTCCCCGCCGTTTTCGACGGCCTGCCGATCGACCTGGTGCCGCTCTACTTCGAACTGGATGGCACCTTCCCTCACCACGAGGCCAACCCCCTCGACCCCAAGAACCTCCTCGACCTCCAAGCACTGGTCAAGGAGTCCGGCGCCGACATCGGCCTGGCCTTCGACGGCGACGCCGACCGCTGCTTCTTCATTGACGAGACCGGCGCGGCCGTTTCCCCCTCGGCGATCGTCGGCCTGGTCGCGGCTCGGGAGCTGGCCAAGAACCCCGGCTCGGCGATCATCCACAACGTCATCACCTCGGCCGCCGCGGTGGAGATCATCCGCGAGCACGGCGGCATCCCCGTCCGCTCCCGCGTCGGACACTCCTTCATGAAGGCGCTGATGGCCGACCACGACGCGGTCTTCGGCGGTGAGCACTCCGGTCACTACTACTTCCGAGACTTCTGGAAGGCCGACACCGGCATGCTCACCGCCCTGCACGTCCTGGCCGCCCTCGGCGAACAGGACCGCCCGATGTCCGAACTGGTCGCCGACTACTCCCGTTACGCCGCCTCCGGCGAAATCAACTCCAGGGTCGCCGACACCACCGCCACGCTCAGCGCCGTCGAGGCGGAGTACCGTGACCGCGACCAGGTCACCACCGACCGCATGGACGGTCTGACCGTCGACTTCGGCGACGGCCGCTGGTTCAACCTCCGCCCCTCCAACACGGAGCCGCTGCTGCGCCTGAACGTCGAGGCCACCGACCCGACGTCGATGGCGACCCTACGGGACGAGGTGCTGGGCCTGGTCCGGGAGCCCGACCGGACGTCTTAAGCAGTCCGCGACCTGGTAAGTGTCCAGTACGCAGGAACCGTGTCGGGGCGGCCAGAGCTGCCGCCCCGACACGGCCGGCGCGCCGTGTGAGCCCCACGGATCGCAACGGCGATGCGGGTCAACCGGCCTGGCGGCTTCCCAGTAGCTCAATTTCCGACAACGTGTGCTGGTCTTCGGGAGTGTCCAGAGCGAGTCGGTAGTGCCGGTAGCTGGCCGGGTGGGAGAGGGAGAAGGGGCGCGTCTGTCTGTTCCAGGTGAAGGACTCGCCAGCGCGCCGGTCCAACTCCACCCACGTCGCACGGTCGTTGGAGCCCTCAAGTACCCATCCCGTCGGCGCTTGGGACCGGTCCGCCGAGGTGAGAGTGTACGAGGAGACGGTGGCCCCGGCAGGGACGGTGAAGGTCGCGCGGGAGACCGTCGTGGAGGTGGCGGAAGTGTCGTCGGTCAGCGGGCTGCCGTCCGGGACGGTCAGATCGGTGGGCGGGGACGGTGCCCGGTCGCCCTGGGTGAGGGAAGTGGGTCCCGCCGACGGGCCGTTGGCCCAGTGGGATGGGCGGGGGCCCATGGTGAAGTCGAGGGTGGCGCCGTGGGCGAGGAGGGCGTGGGGGAGGGCGGTGGAGCTCCAGAGTTTGCCGTTCACCCGGAGGTCTTGGACGTAGACGTTCCGGGGGCTGTTGTGGGGCGCGTTGATCACCAGGTCGCGGCCGTTCTCCAGGTGGACGACGGCCTTGGTGAACAGCGGTGAGCCCACCGCGTATTCGCCCTGTCCCATCACCAACGGGTAGAACCCCAGGGCGCTGAAGACGTACCACGCGGACATCTCGCCGTTGTCCTCGTCGCCCGGGTACCCCTGGCCGATCTCGCTGCCGAGGTAGAGCCGGGAGAGCGCCTCGCGGACCTTCGCCTGGGTCTTGTACGGCTGGCCGGCCGCGTCGTAGAGGTAGGCGATGTGGTGGGCGGGTTGGTTGCTGTGGCCGTACATGCCCATCCGGACGTCGCGGGCCTCGGTCATCTCGTGGATGACGTCGCCGTAGGAGCCGGCGAACCGCTTGGCGGCGGTCTCCGGGGTGCCGAAGTAGGCGTCCAACTTCCTGGCCAGGCCGGCCCGTCCGCCGTAGAGGTCGGCGAGCCCGCGGGTGTCCTGCGGGGCGGCGAAGGCGAACGTCCAGGCGTTGGTCTCGGTGTAGTCGTAGCCCCAGACCCGGGGGTCGAAGCGGTCCGGGGGCAGCCGCCAGGCACCGCCCGCGTCCCGGCCCTGGAAGAAGCCGATGCGGTCGTCGAAGAGCCGGACGTAGTTCTGGGCCCGGCCCAGGAAGTACGCCGACTCCTCCTGGTAGCGGGGGTTGTGGGTCTTGGCGTAGAGGGCCTGGCCCATGCGGGCGATGCCGAAGTCGTTGAGGTAGCCCTCCAGCGCCCAGGACGCGCCCTCGCGGGTGTCGGTGCTGGTGTAGCCGAGGAACGGCGCGGTGGTCATGCCCTTGCGGCCGACGCCGGCGGCGGGCGGGGCGACGGTGGCGTTCTTCACGGCCGCTTCGTAGGCCGCGGCGGCGTCGAACTTCACGCCCTTGACATAGGCGTCGGCGAACGCGACGTCCGAACTGGTGCCGGTCATCAGGTCCGCGTAACCGGGCGAGGACCAACGGGAGATCCAGCCGCCGTCCTTGTACTGCTGGACGAAGCCGTCGACCATCTTCCCGGCCCGCCCGGGGGTGAGCAGACAGTAGGCGGGCCAGGTGGTGCGATAGGTGTCCCAGAAGCCGTTGTTGACGTACACCGCGCCGTCGACGATCTTCGCGCCGGTGTGCGTGGGGGTGTCCGGACCGGCCGGGGGCGAGAACGGGCTGGCGTAGCGGACCCGCGAACCAACCTGCTCCGAGCCGGAGTTGGGGTAGAGGTAGAGCCGGTAGAGGTTGGAGTAGAGGGTGGTGCGCTGGTCCTGGGTGGCGCCCTGCACCTCGACGCGGCCCAGGAGGGCGTCCCATTGGGCGCGGGCGCGGTCCCGGACGGTGGCGAAGGGGGTGCCGTCGGGGATCTCCCGGGCGAGGTTGGCCTTCGCCTGGTCGACGCCGATCAGCGAGGTGGCCAGGCGCAGCGTCACGGTCCGGTCGGCGCCCGGTCGGAGCTTCAGATAGCCGGTGACGTCCTTGCCCCCGCCACCCGTGAGCCGCCCGCTCGCGGCGACCGGCTTGTCCACCACGCCGTAGATGAACAGCCGGGTGGCGCCGACCGACAGCCCGCTGCGGACGTCGGAGTAGCCGCTGACGACGCCGTGTTGGGCGTCCAGGGTGAGCCCGCCCTTGTTGTTGACGTTGTCGAAGAGCAGGTTGGCGTCCGGGCCGGGGAAGGTGAACCGCATCATCGCGGCGTGGTCGCTCGGCGCGACCTCCGCTCGCAGGCCGTTGTCGAAGGTCACCGCATAGCGGTATGGGCGCGCGGACTCGCGCTCGTGGTGGAAGGGCAGCGCGCGCCCGGTGCGCGAGGCGTCCGGGGTGCCGGCGGCGGTGGACGGCATCACCTGGAAGGTCTGCCGGTCGCCCATCCAGGGGCTCGGCTCGTGACTGGCGCCGAACGCCTGGAGGGTGGGCAGGTTGTCGGCGTTGTTCTTCCGCGCGTACTCGTAGAGCCAGTCCGTGGAGCCGGCGTTGGTCACCGGCGTCCAGAACGTGAAGCCGCCCGGGACCGCGGTCGCGGGGAAGGTGTTGCCGCGCGAGAAGCTGCCGCTGGAGAGGGTGCCGCGGGTGGTGACGGCGTAGTCGGAGAGGTGCGCGAGCGGCTTCTCAGGAGCCTTGGGCGCGATCACGAGGTCGTCGAGCCAGCCGCGGAAGGCGGGCGCGGTGCGCGGCGCCCGGGGCGCGTCGTAGGCGAGCAGGATCCGGGCGACGGTCTTGCCGGCGGCGACCGCGCCGATCCGGGATGCGCGGTGGTTCCACTGGTTGACGTAGAGCGTCTTGGCGGCCGCCTGGCCCTGCGCGGTCAGCGGCGCCCCGTACTGGTCGGTCGCGGCCAGCTCGCTCAGATACGTCCCGTCGGTGAAGGCCAGGTCGACCGCGACGTGGGTGGCGGGGTAGTCCAGGTCGGTCTTGGCCAACTCCGGGAAGAGCCGGTACGACAGCGTGGTGGTGGGCGTGACGGGCAGGTGGACCGCGAAGAGCTTGTTGTACGAGTAGGCCCGGCCGGCTGCGGTGTGGGTGCCGGCGTAGCGCAGGGCGTGGCCGCCGGTGAAGCCGGCGTGCGGTTTCGCGGTGGGGGAGTCGGCGGGGCCGGTGCCGGGCGCGGTGTCCATCCCGGGGGCGCCGGGCGTCTGCTCCGGGGTGACGCCGGAGGTCTTCGGGCGGCCGTCCGGACCGGTCTCGACGGTGTCGGTCCAGTCCGGTGCCGGCTGACCGGGCTCGAAGGAGGAGCTGAACTCCGCTGCAGTGTGCGGCGGTTGGGGCGTTGCGGCCCGGGCCGGGGCGGTCGCGCCCGGCGCGGTCAGGGCGAGCAGGGCGGCCGCCACGAGGGCGGCAGGGCGGGCGATCCCCCGCAGTGGACTGTGCCGGTATCTGTGCCGGTGCCGCACGCGATTCCCTCTCAACGGGATTGACATCGTTGTCAGTTGCGTAGTGCAGAGATAAGTAAGGTGCGCACCGGGGTGGGTGTCAAGGGTGCGGCGAGCGCGGGGGCGACCGTGTCGCGCACGGCTCCCGCGACCGGCGCCCTTTCCTCGCCAGTGCCCCCGGACGGGGCGTCGAAGACGCATACCGGTGAGGTCTCAACTAGAGAAAGACTGCCGGCCAACTCGGTATCCGATCTTGCCTGTTCGGCCGGAAGTGGACTATACCTATCGGCGTCCGAACCCGGCCGTACGACTGTCGGCACGGAATCCGGGGGGAAAGCGGGGGAACGGAGAATTCCCCTGCCTGTCCCTAGCTCGCCCGGTTGCACATCCCGCACGACTCAGCTTCAACTGACCCGCGGTGCCGGGGTGGCTCCGGTACACCGCGTTCAGTCCCGGAGAAGGCGAGGACTTGAGCATGGGCTCCACCTTTGAAGTCAACCGTCGCGATCTGGTCAAGCGAGCCGCCGCCCTGGGAATTCTCGCGGTACCGGCCATGGGCGCCCTCTCGTCCTGCGCCACCGGAGGCGGCGGCGCATCCGACCAGGGCACCAAGAACAAGGGCGCCACCTCCGCCAAGAATCCGCTCGGCGTGAAGAACGGCGTACCGCTGGAGGCGTTCATCTTCAAGGGCGGGCTGGGCGACCAGTACGCCAAGGACGCCGAGGCGGACTACCACAAGACCTACGGCACCACGGTCAAGCACACCGGCACCCAACAGATCGGCCCCAAACTCCAGCCCCGCTTCGCCGGCGGCAATCCGCCCGATGTGATCGACAACTCCGGTGCCGACCACCTCGACATGAACAAGCTCTCCGCACAAGGGCAGTTGCAGGACCTCACGCCGCTGCTCGACGCCCCGTCGGTGGACGACCCGAAGAAGAAGGTCCGGGACACGCTTTACCCCAGCACCCTCGAAAAGGGCAAGCACAAGGACACCTTCGACGTCTTCTACTACGCCTTCACGGTGTACGGCACCTGGTATTCCAACAAGCTGCTGAAGGACCGGGGTTGGCAGTACCCCACCTCCTTCGACGAGATGATCAGCCTCTGCGCCGAGATCAAGAAGGCGGGGATCGCGCCCTGGACCTATCCGGGGCACTATCCCTACTACGTCCACTTCAACATGTTCGCCCAGATCGCCAAGATCGGCGGGCTGGACAAGTGGATCGCCATCGACAACCTCGAACCGCATGCCTGGACCTCCAACGACGCGGTCAAGCAGGTCGTCGGGCACTACGAGGAACTGGCCGCCAAGGGCTATTTCCTGGCCGGCAGTCAGGGCATGACGCACATCCAGTCGCAGACCGCCTGGACCCGCGGCAAGGCCGCCTTCATCCCCAACGGCTCCTGGGTCGAGAACGAGGCCGCGCCCACCACCCCGCCCGACTTCGACATGGCCGTCGGCCCGCTCTTCAACGGCGGCAGCGGCGACAAGATGCCGCACGGCACGCTGCGCGCCGAGCCCAGCGAGCCGTTCATCGTCGCCAAGGGCGGCAAGAATCCCGTCGGCGGCATGGAACTGCTGCGCATCATGCTCTCCAAGAAGCACGCGCAGAATTTCGCCACCAAGGTCAAGTCGCTGACCTCGGTGCGCGATGCGACCGACGGAATGCACCTTTCTCCGGGCCTCGCCTCCGCCGCCAAGGCGGTCAAGGCGGGCGGGCAGAACCTGCTGATGATCCAGCTCCAGGAGTGGTACCCGCAGCTCACCGACGAAAAGCTCGGCGGCATCACCAGCCAGCTCCTCACCGGCGAACTCAAGGCCGCCGACTGGATCAAGAAGGCGCAGTCGTACGCGGACGCGATCGCCAAGGACGATTCCGTCACCAAGTTCCACCGCTCCGCCTGAGCCTGGTTTCCCGACCGGGACGCACGCCCACGCACCACCGCTGACGAGGGAGGGCCGGGGAGCGCATGCGACACGGCAAGTACCGATTCATCGTGGGGTTCCTGGCCCTGCCCCTACTGCTCTACGGCATCTTTGTGATCTCGCCGTTCGTCCAGGCATTCCAGATTTCCACCACGGAATGGAGCGGACTGCGCGGCACCGCCAAGGGTGTTGGGCTGGCCAACTACACCAAACTGCTGCACAGCGACGAATTCTGGAACGCACTCAAACACAACGTCGTCATGTTGGTGCTGGTGCCGATCGTGACGCTGGCACTGGGGCTGTTCTTCGCGTTCATGCTGAACATCGGCGGCCGGTCCCGGCGCGGCGCGGTCGTCACCGGCGTCCGCGGCGCGCGGTTCTACAAATTCGTCTACTTCTTCCCCCAGGTCATCTCGATCACCATCATCTCGGTGATCTGGTTCAACATCTACAATCCCGATCCGCACGACGGCATGCTCAACTCGCTGCTGGGCACGGTGGGTTTGGGCTCTTTCCAGAGCGCCTGGCTGGGGGAGGGGAGCCTGGCCCTGGCCTGCATCATGGTCGTGATGGTCTGGGCGAACGTCGGCTTCTACGTCGTGCTGTTCTCCGCCGCCATGGCCGCCATTCCCCGGGAGATCTACGAGGCCGCGCTGTTGGACGGCGCCAGCCGCTTCCACACCTTCTTCCGAATCACCCTCCCGCTGCTGTGGGACACCGTGCAGACCGGCTGGGTCTACATGGGCATCATCGCGATGGACGCGTTCGCGCTGGTGCAGATCATGTCCGTCAACATGGGCGGCCCGGACGGCGCGACCGACGTCGTCCCGCTCCGCCTCTACCTGACCGCCTTCCGCGACAGTCAGTTCGGCTACGCGGCGGCGATGGGCGTCGCGATGCTCGTCGTCACGCTGCTGTTCGCCGCCCTCACGATGCGCTTCGCGCGCCGTGAGCGGATCGAGTTCTAGGGACAGGGCGCATGACGACACAAACCACGCCGGCGCGGGCGCGCCGGACCGCCGAGGGCGGCACGCTCAACGTCTTCTCGCACGGCATCCTCGTGGTGTGGGCGCTGATGGTGGGCCTGCCGCTGCTGTGGGTGCTGTGGAGCTCCTTCAAGAGCAGCGGCGACATCCTCACCACCCCCTGGTCGTTGCCGGGCAAGCTGCACCTGGAGAACTGGGTCAACGCCTGGCAGAAGGCGAACATCGGCCGGATGTTCCTCAACACCCTGATCGTGGTGGGCGGTTCGCTCACCGGCACGATGGTGCTGGGGTCCATGGCCGGCTACGTTCTGGCCCGCTTCGACTTCCCCGGCAACCGCCTCATCTACTACCTCTTCGTCGCCGGCATGTCCTTCCCGGTCTTCATGCTGGTGATCCCGCTCTTCTTCGTGCTGCGGGACTTCCCCGGCGTCCCGCTGCTGGCGACGTACCAGGGCCTGATCGCCGTCTACATCGCCTACTCGCTGCCGTTCACGGTCTTCTTCATGACGGCGTTCTTCCGTACCCTGCCGACGTCCATCGCGGAGGCGGCGATGATCGACGGCGCCTCGCACGTGCGGACGTTCTTCCAGGTCATGCTGCCGATGGCCAAGCCGGGCCTGATCAGCGTGGGGATCTTCAACTTCCTGGGGCAGTGGAACCAGTACCTGCTGCCGATGGTCCTCAACCAGGACGAGAGCAAGTACGTGCTCACCCAGGGCCTGGCCAACCTCGCGCTCCAGCAGGGCTACCAGGGCGACTGGGGCGGGCTGATGGCCGGCATGATGATCGCGATGCTGCCGGTGCTGCTCGTCTACGTCATCTTCCAGCGGCAGGTGCAGGCCGGGCTGACGGCCGGCGCGCTGAAGTAGCGCCGGCCGCGGCGTCGGTGGGCGGTTCCGCACCCGTCGGAACCGCCCTGTCCGCATGCCCCACCACCTCCCGGTTGCGCCCGGACTCAACGCCTTGACGTAACTTCCTCACTGGAGTTCTGCTTAGAGTTCACATGTTGAAATCGGTTGCCGCCCCTCCGACGACGTGGGTGCGGCCGGCGGGCAGTCGTCGCACTGCCCGCCCCAGGCGGGAGTGGATGAGTCGATGGAGACTCCGGGGTCGCAGTCCTCGCTGCACCGGGCCAATCTGGAGCGGGTCGTCCGGGCGGTGCGCATGGCGGGCTCGCTCACCCAGGCGGAGAT
The DNA here is from genome assembly GCF_042798755.1 of Streptomyces sp. NPDC057743. Taxonomy (NCBI): domain Bacteria; kingdom Bacillati; phylum Actinomycetota; class Actinomycetes; order Kitasatosporales; family Streptomycetaceae; genus Streptomyces; species Streptomyces sp. NPDC057743. The sequence continues at coordinate 15,156 of NZ_JBHVJX010000009.1, read as the reverse complement.
CGCCCGGAGTACGGGGCTGTCCGCGGCCACCGTCTCGAACATCGTTCGCGAGTTGAAGGACGGCGGCACGGTCGAGGTGACGCCCACCTCCGCGGGCGGTCGCCGGGCACGCAGCGTCTCGCTCTCCGGGGACGCCGGCATCGTCGTCGGCGTCGACTTCGGCCACTCCCACCTGAGAGTGGCGGTCGGCAACCTCGCCCACGAGGTGCTCGCCGAGGAGGCCGAGCCGTTCGACGTGGACGCCTCCGCGGCCGAGGGCTTCGACCGGGCGGAGCGGCTGGTCAGCCGGCTGATCGAGCGGACCGCGGTCACCCCGGGCAAGGTCATCGGCGTGGGCCTGGGCGTCCCCGGCCCGATCGACGTGGAGTCCGGCACCCTCGGTTCGACCGCGATCCTGCCGGGCTGGGCCGGCACCAAGCCCGGCGAGGAGCTCTCCGAGCGGCTCGGCGTGCCCGTCTACGTCGACAACGACGCCAACCTCGGCGCGCTCGGCGAGTTGGTGTGGGGCGGCGGTCGCGGCGCGGCGGACCTGGCGTACATCAAGGTCGCCAGCGGCGTCGGCGCCGGGCTGGTGATCAGCGGCCAGATCTACCGCGGCCCGGGCGGCACGGCCGGCGAGATCGGCCACATCACCCTGGACGAGACCGGCCCGGTCTGCCGCTGCGGCAACCGCGGTTGCCTGGAGACCTTCACCGCCGCCCGCTACGTCCTCCCGCTGCTCCAGCCCGGCCACGGCCCGGACTTGACCATGGCGGGGGTGGTCCAGCTGGCCCGCGAGGGCGACCCGGGCTGCCGGCGGGTCATCGCGGACGTCGGCCGGCACATCGGCAGCGGCGTGGCGAACCTCTGCAACCTGCTCAACCCCAGCCGGGTGGTGCTGGGCGGCGACCTGGCCGAGGCCGGCGAGCTGGTGCTCGGGCCGATCCGGGAGTCGGTGTCGCGGTACGCGATCCCCAGCGCCGCACGGCAGTTGAGCATCGTGCCGGGCACCCTCGGGGGCCGCGCCGAGGTGTTGGGCGCGCTGGCCCTGGTGCTGAGCGAGATGGGCGATTCGAGCCTGCTTGACGGCGCGCGGGACGCGGACGCGGCCGCCATAGCGCGACCGGCATAGGTTCACCTCCAAAACGCATGGCACCGTTGTCATCTCGTTAAGGATTTACTCCTTGACCGGCGGCTGGCGGCCGAGTTGACTTCCAGCCACCTCGGCCGCAACGACGCGGCCATGTCAGGGAGGCACCCCATGAAGTGCACGCACATGTGGACGCGCCGCGTCGTCATAGGCACCGCCGCCGTCGCGATGGCGCTCTCCGTGGCCGCCTGCGGCAAGGCCGGCGACGGTGGCAAGAGCGGCGGTGACGGCAAGACCATCGGTCTGCTGTTGCCGGAGAACAAGACCACCAGATATGAGACCTTCGACCGCCCGCTGATCACCAAGAAGATCCAGGCGCTCTGCCCCGACTGCAAGGTCAAGTACAACAACGCCGACCAGGACACCCAGGAGCAGAAGAAGCAGTTCGACGCCCTGATCACGCAGGGCATCAAGGTGATCGTCCTGGACCCGGTCGACTACAAGGCCACCAGGTCCTGGATCGACCGGGCCGCCGAGAAGGGCGTCAAGGTCGTCGCCTACGACCGGCTGGCCGAGGGGAAGATCTCCGCCTACGTCTCCTACGACAACGAGAAGATCGGCCGCCTCCAGGGCCAGGCACTGGTCAAGGCGCTCGGCGACAAGGCCAAGGACAGCAATGTCGTCATGATCAACGGCTCGCCGACCGACCCCAACGCCCCGCTCTACAAGCGCGGTGCGCACAGCGTCCTCGACAAGCAGGTCAAGAAGGTCGTCTACGAGCAGGACATCCCGGACTGGTCGCCGGACGAGGCCAACAAGAAGATGGGCGCCGCCATCAACTCCCTGGGCAAGAACGGCTTCCAGGGCGTCTACTCGGCCAACGACGGCATGGCCGGCGGCATCATCACCGCCCTCAAGCAGCAGGGCGTCTCCGTGCCGGTCGGCGGCCAGGACTCCGAACTCGCCGGCCTCCAGCGGGTCTTGAAGGGCGATCAGGCGTTCACCATCTACAAGCAGATCCAGCCGCAGGCCGACACCAGCGCCGAGATCGCGGTCCGACTGCTCAAGGGCGAGAGCATCGACTCGCTGGCCCCCACCAAGGTCGACAGCATCAGCGGCGAGGTCAAGGGCATCCCCGCCAAGCTCTACGACGCCCAGATCGTGACCAAGGACAACATCGAGGGCACGATCATCAAGGACAAGGTCTACAAGGCCAGCCAGATCTGCACCGCCGACGTCAAGGCGGCCTGCGCGGCGGCGGGCATCAAGTAGCGCGCGCCGCGGGCCCGTTGTGGCCCGCGCCGCCCCGCCCCCGGCCCGGCCGACGACACCTCGCCGCGCCGGGGCCCGCACCCCCGCACCCGCCCCACCGTTTTCCCCGCCGCAGCGACGGCGGTGAAGGAGATGATTCACGTGTCCGCTCCGCCCGTGCTGGCGTTGCGCGGGGTCTCCAAGCGGTTCGGCGCCGTCCAGGCGCTCACCGACGTCACGTTGGAGATCCATGCCGGTGAGGTGGTCGCCCTCGTCGGCGACAACGGCGCCGGCAAGTCCACCCTGGTCAAGACCATTTCGGGCGTCCACCCGGTCGACGACGGCTCCATCGAGTGGCAGGGCGCCCCGGTCCGCATCGGCAAGCCGCACGACGCCCAACAGCTCGGCGTCGCCACCGTTTACCAGGACCTCGCGCTCTGCGACAACCTCGACGTGGTCGCCAACCTCTACCTCGGTAACGAACTTCGCACCGCCGGCGTCCTCGACGAGATCGCCATGGAGAAGCGGGCCAAGGAACTCCTCGACACCCTGTCCATCCGGATACCCAGCGTCCGCATCCCGGTCGCCTCGCTCTCCGGCGGCCAGCGGCAGGTCGTCGCCATCGCCCGTGCCCTGATCGGCGAGCCGAAGGTGGTCATCCTCGACGAGCCCACCGCCGCCCTCGGCGTCGAGCAGACCGCCCAGGTCCTCGACCTCGTCGAGCGGCTCCGCGAACGGGGCCTCGGCACCATCCTGATCAGCCACAACATGGCCGACGTGCTGGCCGTCGCGGACCGGGTCGCGGTGCTCCGACTGGGCCGCAACAACGGCGTCTTCGACGTCGCGGACACCAGCCACGAAGAGATCATCGCCGCCATCACCGGCGCCTCGGACAACGCCGTCACCCGCCGCCGGGCGCGCACCGACCAGGCGCGCACCGACCTGACGAAGAAGGAGGCCGGGGCGTGAGCGAGCAGCAGACCACCGAGACCGCGCCGCAGCCGCGGCAACCGGCCGCCGTCGATCCCCGCCTGCTGGTCCGGGAGAACGGGTTCGCCGGCTATCTCGACGAGTTCGCCCGCCGGATCCGCGGCGGTGAGCTGGGCTCCCTGCCGGTCATCATCGGCCTGGTCGTCATCGCGGTCGTCTTCCAGTTCAAGAACAGCAGCTTCCTGTCCGCGGACAGCCTCGCCAACATCGGCGTCTACACCTCCGGCCTGGGCATCATGGCCGTCGGCATCGTCTTCGTCCTGCTGCTCGGCGAGATCGACCTCTCGGTCGGCTCGGTCGCCGGTGTGGGGGCGGCCGTCTGGGCGGTGTTGAGCGTCGGTCACGGCGTCAACGACTGGTTGGCGGTCGTGCTCGCGGTGGTCGCCGGCACCGTCATCGGCGCCCTCCACGGGTTCTTTTTCGCCAAGATCGGGGTGCCCGCCTTCGTCGTCACCCTGGCCGGCTTCCTCGGCTGGAGCGGCCTCCAGATCTGGCTGATGGGCAAGGAAGGCTCCATCAACACGCCCAGCGGCAGCGTGGTCGAGAGCCTCACCGGCTACTACTTCGACGACAAGGCCGCCGCCTACGGCCTGGCGCTGGTCGCGGTCCTCGCCTACGCGGGCTCGCTGCTACTGGACACCCGGCGCCGCAAGGCCGCCGCCCTGCCGGCCCGGCCGCTCAGCGAGGTCCTGCTGCGCACCGGCGTGGTCGCGGTGATCGCCTTCGCCGTCGCCTACGTCCTCAACGAGCCGGCCGGCGCCCGCGGCCTGCCGCTGGCCCTGGTGCTCTTCCTCGCCGTCCTGGTCCTCGCCGACTTCGTGGTGCGCCGCACTTCCTACGGCCGGCAGATCTTCGCGGTCGGCGGCAACGCCGAGGCGGCCCGCCGGGCCGGCATCAACGTGGCCCGGGTCCGGATCACCGTCTTCGCGATCTCCGGGATGCTCGCCGCGTTCGGCGGCCTGTTCATCGCCAGCCTCTCCGGCGGTGCCACCAAGAACCTCGGTGCCGGCAACACCCTGATGAACGTGATCGCGGCGGCGGTCATCGGCGGCACCAGCCTCTTCGGCGGCCGCGGCAAGATCTGGTCCGCGCTGCTGGGCATGCTGGTCATCCAGTCGATCCAGCAGGGCCTGAACCTGCTCGGCATGGCCAGCGAGATCCAGTACATGATCACCGGCGCGGTCCTGCTGGCCGCCGTGGTCATCGACTCGCTCTCCCGCCGCACCCAGAAGACCGCGGGGCGCACATAAGGAGGGGCGCACGTAAGCGCGGGCGGTGGTGCTTCCGCGGCGGCGCCCCTGGGCGCGCGTAGGGCACGGGCGGTGGTGCGTCCGCGACAGCGCCCCCGCCGCACTTAAGTGCGCAATGTCGCAGCGCAAAACGGCAGATACCGGCCCCCATCGGACGCTCGCCAGAGGCGTCCCGGTGGGGGCCGCGCCCTGCGCCGTCCCGTGCGCAGTGCCACGTCACACCCGCACCGCCGGCCAAAAATCGCCCTCCGACACGGTTGTCACCCGAGTGACATGCATCGTGAGGCCCGGCCGCGCCTGCGGCGGACGCAACATTAGACTCATCTGATCGGCAAGCTCGACCTACGGCAGCAAGGAGGCATGGGGTGGCATTGCTGACCCGTATCAAGGGGCCGCGCGACCTGGACCGGCTCTCGTCCGAGCAGCTCGCGCAGCTGGCGGGGGAGATCCGTAGCTTCCTCGTCGACGCGGTCTCCAAGACCGGCGGACACCTCGGCCCTAACCTCGGCGTGGTCGAACTGACCATCGCCCTGCACCGCGTCTTCCATTCCCCCAAGGACAAGATCCTGTGGGACACCGGACACCAGTCCTACGTCCACAAGCTGCTGACCGGGCGCCAGGACTTCTCCAAGCTCAAGGCCAAGGGCGGCCTCTCCGGCTACCCCTCCCGCGCCGAATCCGACCACGACATCATCGAGAACAGCCACGCCTCCACCGTCCTGGGCTGGGCCGAGGGCATCGCCAAGGCCCATGAGGTCCGCGGCACGGACGACCGCGTGGCGGCCGTCATCGGCGACGGCGCGCTCACCGGCGGCATGGCCTGGGAGGCGCTCAACAACATCGCCGCCGCCAAGGACCGCCCGCTGGTCATCGTCGTCAACGACAACGAGCGCTCCTACGCCCCGACCATCGGCGGCCTGGCCAACCACCTCGCCACCCTCCGCACCACCGACGGCTACGAGCGCTTCCTGGCCCGCGGGAAGGACATCCTGGAGCGCACCCCGGTCGTCGGCAAGCCGCTCTACGAGACCCTGCACGGCGCCAAGAAGGGCCTGAAGGACTTCATCGCGCCGCAGGGCATGTTCGAGGACCTGGGTCTGAAGTACGTCGGCCCGATCGACGGCCACGACATCGAGGCGCTGGAGTCCGCGCTGGCCCGTGCCAAGCGCTTCGGCGGCCCGGTGATCGTCCACTGCCTCACCGAGAAGGGCCGCGGCTACAAGCCCGCCGAGCAGGACGAGGCCGACCGCTTCCACGGCATCGGCCCGATCCACCCGGACACCGGCCTGCCGATCTCCTCCGGCGGCAAGGACTGGACCGGCGTCTTCGGCGACGAGATGGTCGCGCTGGGCAAGGAGCGCGAGGACATCGTCGCCATCACGGCGGCCATGCTCCAGCCGGTCGGCCTGGAGAAGTTCGCCAAGGAGTTCCCGGACCGGGTCTACGACGTCGGCATCGCCGAGCAGCACGCCGCGGTCTCCGCCGCCGGCATGGCCACCGCCGGACTGCACCCGGTCTTCGCGGTCTACGCCACCTTCCTCAACCGCGCCTTCGACCAGGTGCTGATGGACGTCGCGCTGCACAAGTGCGGCGTCACCTTCGTCCTGGACCGGGCCGGCGTCACCGGCACCGACGGCGCCTCGCACAACGGCATGTGGGACATGTCGCTCCTCCAGGTCGTCCCCGGCCTGCGGCTCGCCGCACCGCGCGACGCCGACCAGGTGCGCGCCCAGCTGCGCGAGGCCGTCGAGGTCGATGACGCGCCCACCGTGGTGCGCTACTCCAAGGGCGCGGTCGGCCCGGCCGTCGAGGCGGTCGGACGGGTCGGCGGCATGGACGTGCTGCGCGAGGCCGGCACCGAGGGGCGCCCCGACGTCCTGCTGGTGTCGGTCGGCGCGCTCGCCCCGATGTGCCTGGAGGTCGCCGACCTGCTCGACAAGCAGGGCATCTCCACCACCGTCGTCGACCCGCGCTGGGTCAAGCCGGTCGACGAGGCGCTGCCGGGCCTGGCCGCCGAGCACCGACTGGTGGTCACCGTCGAGGACAACATCCGTACCGGCGGCGTCGGTTCGGCGATCGCGCAGGCGCTCCGGGACGCCGGCGTGGACGTCCCGCTGCGCGACTTCGGCATCCCCGAGCGGTTCCTGGACCACGCCTCCCGCAAGGAGGTCATGGCCGAGATCGGGCTGACCGCGCCGGACATCGCCCGCCAGGTGACCGGCCTGGTCGCCAAGATGGACAACCGCGACGAGGACGCCGGTGCGACCGCGACCGCCGAGGCGGCCCGCGACTGACCGCACCCCGCACCGCCGACCGATGGGCCGGCCGGACGCCCCCAGGGACGTTCCGGCCGGCCCATCGGCGTCTTCGTGGCACCCCATCTGGTTCCCACCCCATCGGGTGATTCCCCGGCCCCCGAGGGCCCGCCGCCGCAGCCTCATTCGGGACATTGCAGACACTCGGGCAGTTCAGGAGAGTCGCGAGGGCCGTCCAGGCGGAGGTTCGCCCATGAGCACAGAGCAGGGACCACAGGGAGAGGCGCCCGGAAACGGGCCGCTCGCGCCCCGCAACCGCACGCGCCGCGACCGCGGCGTCCTACGGACGAAGAGCATCGAGCAGTCGATCCAGGACACCGAGGAGCCGGAGCACGCCCTCAGGAAGTCGCTCTCGGCGCTGGACCTGACCGTCTTCGGCGTCGGTGTGGTCATCGGCACCGGCATCTTCGTCCTCACCGGAAAGATCGCCAAGGAGCAGGCCGGGCCCGCGGTCGCCGTCTCCTTCGTCGTCGCCGGCGTGGTCTGCGCGCTGGCGGCGCTGTGCTACGCGGAGTTCGCCTCCACCGTGCCGGTCGCCGGCTCCGCCTACACCTTCGCCTACGCGTCCCTCGGCGAACTGCCCGCCTGGATCATCGGCTGGGACCTGATCCTCGAACTCGCCCTGGGCTGCGCGGTGGTGGCCGTCGGCTGGTCCGGCTATGTGCGCTCGCTGCTGGACTCCGCGGGGCTGCACGTGCCGTCGGCGCTGTCCGGCAGCCACGGCGGGCACTTCGGCTTCGACCTGCTGGCCTGCGTCCTCGTCCTGGCCATCACGGCCGTCCTGGTGCTCGGCATGAAGCTCTCCTCCCGGGTGACGTCGGTGGTCGTCGGCGTCAAGGTGACCGTGGTGCTGCTGGTGATCATCGCCGGCGCGTTCTTCATCACCGGGGCCAACTACCGGCCCTTCATCCCGCCCAGCCAACCCAGCCCCGCCGGCGGCGGAGTGGCCGCGCCGCTCTCCCAGTTGCTCTTCGGCTTCACCCCGTCCCACTTCGGCGTGATGGGCATCTTCGCCGCGGCCGCGGTGGTCTTCTTCGCCTTCATCGGCTTCGACATCGTGGCGACCGCCGCCGAGGAGACCCGCGTCCCGCAGCGCGACGTGCCGCGCGGCATCCTCGGCTCGCTGGCCATCTGCACCCTGCTCTACGTCGCCGTCTCCGTCGTCGTCACCGGCATGGAGAAGTACGACCAGCTCTCCGTCGACGCCCCGCTCGCCGACGCGTTCAAGCACGTCGGCCACCCCTTCTACGCGGGCCTGATCAGCTTCGGCGCGGCGGTCGGCCTGACGTCGGTCTGCATGATCCTGCTGCTCGGCCAGAGCCGGGTGTTCTTCGCGATGAGCCGGGACGGGCTGCTGCCCCCACTCTTCTCCCGCGTGCACCCGAAGTTCGGCACCCCGCACCGGTCGACCATCGTCCTCGGCGTCGTGGTCGCGGTGGTCGCCGGCTTCACCTCCATCGACGTGCTGGCCGAACTCGTCAACATCGGGACGCTGTTCGCCTTCGCCGTGGTCGCCATCGGCGTGGTCCTGCTCCGCCGCTCCCGCCCGGACCTGCCGCGCGCCTTCCGCACCCCGTTCGTCCCGGTGGTGCCGCTGCTGTCGGTGCTCGCCTCGTTCTGGCTGATGCTCAACCTGCCCGCCGAGACCTGGATCCGCTTCGCGATCTGGATGGTGGTCGGCTACGTCCTCTACGTCCTCTACGGGCAGCGCCACAGCCGCCTCGCCCTCCGCCAGCGGCAGCGGGACGCGGCCGGCACCCGGCCGTAGCGCCTCGCCAACCGGGGCCGGTGGTACGGACGCCCGCCGGCCCCGCGCGCCCGCAGGCGCCGCGCTGCGCGGCTACGAGGCGCCGGCCGACCCCGAGCCACCCCGGACCGTCCGCGGGCCCGTCACGCGGGCACCCAGCGCCTGCACGCGCTCCCGCAGCCCGCGGTCCGCGGTCACCACCAGACAGTCCCGCCCCGCGCCCTCGTCGGCCACCAGCGCCACGATCGCGTCGTCGCCGCTGCCGTGCGCCGACACCGCCCGGACGCCCGGCACGGACGCCACCCCGCGCGCCGCGCCCTCCACCACCAAGACCAGCTCCAGCGGCGGCTCGACCAGACCCGGCAACCCCGTCGCGGCGTACCCGACCAGCGCGTCCCGCAGCCGCTCGGCGGCCCCGCGCCGGTCCCGCCACCAGCCGTCCGGCACCGAACCGACGACGTTCGCGGCATCCACGACGACCAAGGAATCCATACCGCCAGCCTGCCACGCGCGGCGCCGCCGTCCGCCCGCGCCCGGTACGCGAACGACGCGCGGACCGGCTCCACCGAGCCGGTCCGCGCGCCAACTTCCCTGCAGCGACGAGCCGTTACGCCGGAACGCTCGCGACCCCCGGGGCCAGGAACTTCTTCCCGGTCACCCGCTCGGAGACGCCCGCGCGGTCCAGGTACGGCGTGATGCCGCCCAGGTGGAACGGCCAGCCGGCGCCGGTGATCAGGCACAGGTCGATGTCCTGCGCCTCGGCCACCACGCCCTCGTCCAGCATCAGGCCGATCTCCTGCGCGACGGCGTCCAGCACCCGGTCGCGGACCTGCTCCTCGGTCAGCACCGCGTCGCCCTGCTTGAGCAGCGCGGCGACCTCCGGGTCCAACTCCGGCTTACCGGAGTCGTAGACGTAGAAGCCGCGCTTGCCGGCCTCGACGACCGCCTTGAGGTTCGGGGAAACCGTGAAGCGCTCCGGGAAGGCGCCGTGCAGCGTCTCGGAGACGTGCAGGCCGATCGCCGGGCCGACCAGCTCCAGCAGCACCAGCGGGGACATCGGCAGGCCGAGCGGCTCGACGGCCTTCTCGGCGGTGGCGACCGGGGTGCCCTCGTCGATGACGTTCTGGATCTCGCCCATGAAGCGGGTCAGGATGCGGTTGACGACGAACGCCGGGGCGTCCTTCACCAACACCGCCGTCTTCTTCAGCGACTTGGCGACGGAGAAGGCGGTGGCCAGCGACGCGTCGTCGGTCTTCTCCGCCCGGACGATCTCCAACAGCGGGAGGATCGCGACCGGGTTGAAGAAGTGGAAGCCCACGACCCGCTCGGGGTGCTTGAGCTTCGACGCCATCTCGGTGACCGACAGGGACGAGGTGTTGGTGGCGAGCACGGCGTGCTCCGGCACCACCGCCTCGACCTCCGCGAACACCTGCTGCTTGACGCCCATCTCCTCGAAGACGGCCTCGATGACGAAGTCCGCGTCGCCGAACGCGGCGGCCTTGTCGAGGTGTCCGGAGACCAGGCCCTTGAGGCGGTTCGCCTTGTCCTGGTTGACCCGGCCCTTGAGCAGCAGCTTGTCGATCTCGCCGTGGACGTACTCCACGCCCTTGTCGATCCGGGCCTGGTCGATGTCGGTGAGGACGACCGGGACCTCCAGGCGGCGCGCGAACAGCAGCGCCAGCTGCGAGGCCATCAGGCCGGCGCCGACCACGCCCACCTTGGTGACGGGGCGGGCCAGCGCCTTGTCCGGCGCACCGGCCGGCCGCTTGGCGCGCTTCTGCACCAGGTTGAACGCGTAGATGCCGGAGCGCAGTTCGCCGCCCATGATGAGGTCGGCCAGCGCCTGGTCCTCGGCGTCGAAGCCCTGCCGCAGGTCGCCGTTCTTGGCGGCCGCGATGATGTCCAGCGCGCGGTAGGCGGCCGGGGCGGCGCCGTGCACCTTGCCGTCCGCGATCTCCTTGCCGCGCTGCACGGCCGCGTCCCACGCCTCGCCGCGGTCCACCTCGGTCCGACTGACCTCGGTCTGGCCGGTCAGCACCGACGCGGTCCAATCCAGCGACCGCTCCAGGAAGTCCGCGCCCTCGAACAGCGCGTCCGCGATGCCGAGTTCGAAGACCTGCTCACCCTTGAGCTGCTTGTTCTGGTTGAGCGAGTTCTCGATGATCACCGAGATCGCCTTGTCCGCGCCGATGAGGTTCGGCAGCAGCGCGCAGCCGCCCCAGCCGGGCACCAGGCCGAGGAAGACCTCGGGCAGCGAGAAGGCCGGCAGCGCCTTGGAGACGGTGCGGTAGGTGCAGTGCAGACCGACCTCGACACCGCCGCCCATGGCCGCGCCGTTGTAGTACGCGAAGGTCGGCACGGCCAGCGACGACAGCCGCTTGAAGACGTCGTGGCCGCCCTTGCCGATGGCCAGCGCGTCCTCGTGCCGCTTGAGCAGCTCGACGCCCTTGAGGTCGGCGCCCACGGCGAAGATGAACGGCTTGCCGGTGATGCCGACGCCGACGATCGCGCCGTCCGCGGCCTCCTTCTCGACCTGGTCGATGGCGACGTTGAGGTTCGCCAGCGACTGCGGTCCGAAGGTGGTCGGCTTGGTGTGGTCCAGGCCGTTGTCCAGCGTGATGAGCGCGAACCGGCCCGCGCTCTTGGGGAGGTCGAGGTGGCGCACGTGCGCCTGCGTCACGACCTCGTCGGGGAACAGCTCGGCCGCACCCTTCAACAGCTCAGCGGTAGTAGTCACTTGTTCCCCTCGAAGTGCGGGTTCTCCCAGATAACGGTGCCGCCCATGCCGAAGCCGACGCACATGGTGGTGATGCCGTAGCGGACCTCCGGCTGCTCCTCGAACTGCCGCGCCAGCTGCGTCATCAGGCGCACACCGGACGAGGCCAGCGGGTGGCCGAAGGCGATCGCGCCGCCGTACTGGTTGACCCGCGGGTCGTCGTCGTCGATGCCGTAGTGGTCGAGCAGCGAGAGCACCTGGACGGCGAACGCCTCGTTGATCTCGAACAGGCCGATGTCGTCGATCGTCAGGCCGGCCTTGGCCAGCGCCTTCTGGGTCGCCGGGACCGGGCCGATGCCCATCACCTCGGGCTCGACGCCGGCGAACGCGTAGTCCACCAGGCGCATCTTGACCGGCAGGCCCAGCTCGCGGGCGACGTCCTCGGCGGCGATCAGCGAGGCGGTGGCGCCGTCGTTGAGGCCGGCGGCGTTGCCCGCGGTGACCCGGCCGTGCGGGCGGAACGGGGTCTTCAGGCCGGCGAGGTTCTCCAGCGTGGTGCCCGGGCGCATCGGCTCGTCGGCGGTGGCCAGGCCCCAACCGGTCTCGCCGGCCTCGGCGTTGGTGCGGCGCACCGAGATCGGCACCAGGTCGGCCTGGATCTTGCCGTCGGCGTACGCCTTCGCGGCCTTCTCCTGGCTGCGCACCGCGTACTCGTCGGCGCGCTGCTTGGTGATCTGCGGCAGCCGGTCGTGGAGGTTCTCCGCCGTCATGCCCATGAACAGGGCGGACTGGTCGACCAGCTTCTCGCTCACGAACCGCGGGTTGGGGTCCACGCCCTCGCCCATCGGGTGCCGCCCCATGTGCTCGACACCGCCGGCCACCGCGAGGTCGTACGCACCGAAGGCCACCCCGCCGGCGACGCTGGTCACCGCGGTCATCGCGCCGGCGCACATCCGGTCGACGGAGAAACCGGGCACGGACTGCGGCAGCCCCGCCAGGATGGCGGCGGTACGGCCCAGGGTCAGGCCCTGGTCGCCGATCTGGGTGGTGGCGGCGAGGGCGACCTCGTCGATCTTGGCCGGGTCCAGGTCCGGGTTGCGGCGCAGCAGCTCCCGGATGCACTTGACGACCAGGTCGTCGGCGCGGGTCTCGTGGTAAATGCCCTTCGGGCCCGCCTTGCCGAACGGGGTGCGGACGCCGTCGACGAAGACGACGTCCCTAGCGGTACGAGGCACGTTGGCTCTCCTCCAGGTGCGGGATGGCACTGCTGCGGGCGCGCCCCGGAGGACGCGTCACACCCACATGCTACTTACGGGTAACCACGCTGCACACCCCCCTCGCCGGGAGCGGCGAACGTCACACCGTCCACCGGCCGGAACCCTCCTGGCCCGGCGAACCGCGCGCGGCGGACGCCGAACGCGGCGCGCACCGGGAACGCCGACGGCCCCGGCCGCGCCATGGGAGCGCGGCCGGGGCCGTCGGTTGAGGGGCGTCGGGGCCCGCGTCAGGAGCCGTTGGCCAGCAGTGCCTCGGTGAGGAGCGGCGTCACCAGCTCGATCTGCCAGGGACGGGCGCCGTGTCCGGCGAGGACCTCGGCGACCGTCTCCGGGGTCGGGCCGGCCGGCGGCTCCCAGCACACCCGGCGCACGGTGTCCGGGGTGATGAGGTTCTCCTGAGGGAGGTTCAGCTGCTCGGCGAGCGCCGTCACGGACGCGCGGGCGGCGGTCAGCCGGGCCGCCGCCGCGGGGTCCTTGTCGGCCCAAGAGCGGGGCGGCGGCGGGCCGTTGAGCGGCTGGCCGGGCTGCGGAAGCTCGCTCTCCGGCAGCGCCCGGGCGCGGTCGACGGCGGCCTGCCACTGCTCCAGCTGGCGCCGGCCCATCCGGTGCCCGAAACCGGAGAGCGCGGCCAGCGCATGGGCGTTGGGCGGGAGTTGGAGCGCGGCCTCGATGATCGCGGCGTCGCCGAGCACCTTGCCGGGCGAGACGTCGCGCCGCTGGGCGACCTGGTCGCGCAGCGTCCACAGCTCCTTGACGACCGCCATCTGCCGCCGCCGGCGCACCTTGTGCATCCCGGACGTGCGGCGCCAGGGGTCCTTGCGGGGCGGCGCCGGGGGAGCGGCCGCGATCGCCGCGAACTCCTGCCGGGCCCACTCCAACTTGCCCTGCCGGTCCAGCTCCTCCTCCAGCGCGTCGCGCAGGTCCACCAGCAGCTCGACGTCGAGCGCGGCGTAGCGCAGCCACGGCTCGGGCAGCGGGCGGGTGGACCAGTCGACGGCGGAGTGGCCCTTCTCCAGGGCGTAGCCGAGGACGTTCTCGACCATGGCGCCCAGGCCGACCCGGGCGAAGCCGGCCAGCCGCCCGGCCAGCTCGGTGTCGAAGAGTCGAGTGGGGACCATCCCTATGTCGCGCAGACAGGGCAGGTCCTGGGTCGCGGCGTGCAGCACCCACTCGGCGTCGGCGATCACCTCCCCCAGCGCGGCCAGGTCAGGACAGCCGACCGGGTCGATCAGCACGCTGCCGGCGCCCTCGCGGCGCAGCTGGACGAGATAGGCGCGCTGTCCGTAGCGGTAGCCCGAGGCGCGCTCGGCGTCCACCGCGACCGGTCCGCGGCCGGCGGCGAAGGCGGCGACGATGTCGGCGAGCGCCTCGCCGCTGGCGGTCACCGGGGGGATGCCCTCACGGGGTTCCAGTAGGGGTACCGGCGCCGGTCGGGAATCCGGAGGCGATTCTCCGGGTGCTCGCAGTGTCATGTCTGCTGCGGTCTTTTGGGCGTCGGTCACCAGTCAAGGGTATCTGTGGATGCACGTCGCCCGTCGGGGGAATGTTCCCTCGACGGGCGAGACGGGTCGGGCGGCGGGGTTTTTCAGTGGATGATGCCGGTGCGCAGGGCCACCGCCACCATGCCGGCGCGGTCTCCGGTGCCGAGCTTGCGGGCGATGCGCGCGAGGTGGCTCTTCACGGTCAGCGCCGACAGCCCCATCGAGACGCCGATGGCCTTGTTGGACTGGCCCTCCGCCACCAGCCGCAACACCTCCACCTCGCGCCCGGAGAGCTCGCGGTAGCCGCCGGGATGCCCGGGGGCGCCGGGCGGACGGCGCTGCATCCGGGCCGCGTTGGCGCCGATCGGCGTGGCGCCCGGCCGGCCCGGCAGGCCGAGGTTGGTGCGGGTGCCGGTGACGACGTAGCCCTTGACGCCGCCGGCGAGCGCGTTGCGCACCGCGCCGATGTCGTCGGCGGCGGACAGCGCCAGGCCGTTGGGCCAGCCGGCCGCCCGGGTCTCGGACAGCAGGGTCAGGCCGGAGCCGTCGGGAAGGTGGACGTCGGCCACGCAGATGTCGCGCGGGTTGCCGACGCGGGGACGGGCCTCCGCGATGGACGATGCCTCGATCACGTCACGCACGCCGAGGGCCCACAGGTGACGGGTGACGGTGGAGCGGACGCGAGGGTCGGCCACGACGACCATGGCGGTCGGCTTGTTCGGGCGGTAGGCGACCAGGCTCGAAGGCTGCTCAAGGAGAACTGACACCGGGCCTCCTGGGGAGTGGCGGGGACGGAAGCCGACTGGGGAAAGCCGGAATGATCCGTGTTTGAAGGGTCACTGACCTCTTCGGCAGCAATCCGGCGGGACTTTAGAGTTTGATCACGATTTAGTTAGGGGCAATTCGGGCAAATCGGATGCGTGAGCGATCAAGGTGGGCACGAGTGCGCATCGGGTGATCACAGGCGTACGCGATGCCGTCCGGAAGCGGAAGCGGGGGGCGGACGACGACGACCGGCCCCCCCCCGACAGCGGCGGCCGCCAGCACGTGAGGCGAGAAA